>JBIKNH010000116.1:0-14058 GCA_044358815.1 Pseudanabaenaceae cyanobacterium
CTTGGGTATTGCCGTGGCTATTGTCATCATGACGCGCCAAGAAAAGTAAATCATCCAACAGTCTGCCTAAGCGTCTGGTGAGGCGTTCAATGACTGCTAACTGTTCTTGTTGAAATTGCCAGTTAGGGTCAGCCAAAGCCGCTTGGACATTAGTTTGAATGACCGCCACCGGATTTCGCAATTCATGGGAAGCATCCGCCGTGAATTGTTTCAGTCGTTGATAGGAATCATACACAGGGCGCATCGCTAAACCAGAAAGCCACCAACCACAGAGTGCCACCACCGTAACCATCACCGCAATCCCAATCACCAAATCGGTAATAAATTCTTCACTAGGTTTGGTCACTTCAAACCAAGGATGACTCACTCGCAAATAGCCTAGAATCTCGCCCCTCAGCCGTCCTTGGGGATCACGATTGCCAATTGCTGCCGTTAGTTGTCGCAGTGGTTCCATTTCCTTAGGGCGCACTGTACGGTAAATCACTGGTACATCGGCATTAGGGGGAGTTAGAGGCAAAATGAGATCCGCTGAAAATGTGGTCCAGAGCAGATTTCCTTGGGAATCAAACCATTCAATATCAATGTGATCCGCTTCGATACTAGGGACATTGGCGAAAAACATCTGCATCTGATCTTGACGCGAACGGGATTTCCCCATAGGAGCGCGTTCAATCACTTCTGCCACATGGCTAATAGTGTCATCAATCCGATCTACCAGGGTAGAACGCACATAGTCATAGACTCCCGCCGCAAAAATCAGCAACAATAGAGCAGTGACCAGGCTATACCAAAAAGCTAAGCGTAACCTTGTGGCTTGAAACATGGGCGGAGCAGACATAGGCAACTGGAGGCGAATGGATGATCGATATTGTAGACAGCATCATCCATATCATAAAAACAATACGGTAAGTGGGAAACTCAGTGTCTTCAGACCTGAGAGGGAAACGAGCGAGGCAATTCATTGCCTTTAGTCTTTTTGATTAGTTAGAAGCATGGTGAGGATCTTCTATATATTTTCTCACTGCTTCTGAACTAATGTTACCAGCCGTACTAACAAAATAGCTGCTAGTCCAAAGAGAAGACATCTTACAAAGCTCTGGAAACTCTTGACGCAAATATCGACTAGAGCGACCCTTAAAAGCTTTGACAATTAAATGGGGTGTATTAGTTGATGGACATCGTAATATCTACTATAATAGATTATAATAGACTATAATAAAGAAGTCAAAAACATTGTGAGTCGAGGCAATGGCTAAAGCGAGAAAGTTAATGGGAGTGCAGCAATGCTTAATAACTCCTGACAAAGATTTAAAAGCAATTTTGGAATATATTTGCTCAGAATCTAATAAGCTCCATAATTGTGCTGTCTACTATGCTCGACAAATCTGGTTTGAAGCCAGAAAGTTTGTCACTGGTTTTGACTTAGTTAATGAGCTTGGCTCTAATAGACACTTTTCTGCATTGCCGTCTGAAGCAGCAGTACAAACCTGTTTGTCGGTCGGTGAGTCGGTTAAATCTTTTTCTGAGTTACTTAAAAAGTCTTTCAAGGAAGAATTAGAACAAAAAACAAAATTTCCTAATTATCGCAAGCAAGGTTATCAATTAGTTGCATTCCCAAAAAGAGCGTTGAGATTAGTTGCCAATACGATTCGTTTCCCTTTAGGGCTACAGATCAAAGCTTGGTTTGGGCTTAAAGAGTTCTTTCTACCAATGCCATCTAATCTTGATTTTGACTTACTCAAAGAAGTTAGGATTTTGCCTAGAAATGGCGTTTTCTATGCTGAATTTGTCTATCCAAAAGCCAGTGTTAAGGCTGACCTAGATCCCTATAAATGCTTAGGCATAGATCACGGCTTAAACAATTGGTTAACCTGTGTTAGCAATGTTGGCACTAGCTTTATTATTAATGGCAAGCATTTAAAATCGCTTAATCAGTGGTACAACAAGCGCACGTCAGTTTTGATGGATGGCAAGCCTAATGGATATTGGACCAAGCGATTAGCCAATATTACTGAGAAGCGTAACCGACAAATGCGTGATGCTGTAAATAAAGCGGCGCGGATCGTGGTTAATCACTGTTTGTCTAATAGCATTGGCAGGATTGTTTTTGGCTGGAATAAAGGTCAAAAAGATTCTGCAAATATGGGAGCAAAAACTAACCAAAAGTTTGTGCAGATCCCTACTGCTAGGCTAAAAGAAAGGATTAAGCAACTGTGCGAACTTTACGGTATTCAGTTTATTGAAACTGAAGAAAGTTACACGTCTAAGGCTAGTTTCTTGGACTCAGATCCAATACCTGTCTACGGTGAAAAACCCGAATCGTGGAAACAATCTGGTAAGCGTGTAAAACGTGGCTTGTATTGCAGCGCTAGAAATATTTTGATTAATGCAGACTGTAATGGTGCTGCAAACATACTTAGAAAAGTAGCGGTAACACTAGGCTTTGACCTAAGTGGAATCAGTAGAGGCGCTTTGACTACGCCTCTGAAGTCTAAACTTTGGACTATTCAGGAATCTCAGTCGCGTTACTCGCTGAGAGTGTCAATCATCACTATCACAAACCATAAGCCCGAATTACCGCCTGAGTGCCCTGTTCCTGTGCCGCCCCATCATCTAGTTCCTTTGCCAAAGCGAATAACTGCGCCACTAACTTGAATGCTGGCAAATCATCTAACTGCTGTCCCAAAACCTCTTGGGCAATCTTGAGATCCTTTGTCATGTGCTTTAGGGCAAAACCAGGAGCAAAATCTGCGGCAATGATTTTAGGACCCAAATTACTCAACTGCCACGAGCCAGCCGCCCCCCCTTGGCACACATCCACCACCAATTGCGGATCAACTCCTTGGACCTTCGCAAACTCCAAAGCCTCACAAACCCCGACCAAAGTCACCGCACATAACACCTGATTACACAATTTAACTGCTTGTCCGCTCCCCACTGCCCCACAATGGATCGCTGACTTACCCATAGTCAACAGATAAGGATAAACCGTCGCAAAATCCGTCGTGCTGCCCCCCACCATAATGGTTAAAGTCCCTGCCCTTGCGCCAATATCTCCCCCAGACACCGGAGCATCCATAAACCGCAGTCCCCGTCCCTGAGCCGTCAAATAGTCCGCAATAGTTTGCGCTGCCGTTGAGCCAATGGTACTAAAATCCACGATCAAAGCGCCATCGGGAGCAGTCAAAGCCACCTGCTGTACCACCTCCATCACATCATCCCCCTTTGACACACAGGTAAATATCACCTTTGCCTCAGAGACTGCCTCAGCAATGGTATCAACCACAACGGCTCCGCCCCCAGCGGCGATACTAGCACCAGGAGTATTTGGGGTGCGATTCCAAGCCATGACTGTAAATTTAAAATCATGTCCCAGTCTGTGTCCCAGCCCATGCTCGTGGTTCTGGTCGGCATTCTGAGGGAGATGATCGGCAAAATTTTGTCCAGCCTGAGCCAGATTGGCAGCCATCGCTGCTCCCATCGTCCCTAATCCAAGGAAGGCAAGTTTCAGCATAGTGGCAGATTAAGTGGCAGGTAACAGTAAACAGCTAAATTAGTGTCAAGAATTTCTACTTTGCGCTAAAAATTCTCACAGGTCAATAAATTCAGAGTAGTAAATCCAGATTAGTAAATTCAGATTGGTAAGTGATGTTATGTGCAGAGAATATCACCCTCACCCCCCAACCCCGCTCTCCCATTAAGGGCGAGGGGGAGTAACACTAAATTTCTTATTCCCATCTCACCTTTTGGGAGAGGGGCTAGGGGTGAGGGTCTTGGGACCTCGTAACACCAGTTAGTAAATGCAAATCAGAATTAATCACCATAAATCATGATTGAGTCAGATTTTGAGAGGAAATAGAATTGCGTCAAAGGATCTAGGCTCAATTTAGGATGGGCAATGTATCCAGTATGGGTATGATCAGTAATATGGATATAGCAATGAGGATCTCTCTATGAAGCGTAACTTTCGGCTTTCTGGCATGACTGCTGCCTTAACTGCCACCACCGCCACCGCCACATTAATCACTGGTCTAGCTATATCCACCTCTGGGGCTGGGTTAGCCCAAACTGCTAAAGATAATCCCGAAAGTATTACCATTGTTGCCGCTAGTAGCAATGGCAGCCCCGTCAACCAAGCGAATCCCCAACACCTCGCCAGTTTAACCACTAATCGCACTTGCCAACGCTGTGAACTGATGGGCGTAAACGTGCAAGGCAAAAATTTACAAGGTTCTTTCCTTGATGTGGCAGACATGCGCCGCAGTAATCTGAACAATGCCAACTTGTCCTATAGCACGATGTACTATGTCGATCTGCGCAGTGCCGACTTACAAAATGCTGATTTTCGCAACACTTTCTTGATCTATGGTGCGATGACCCAAGCCAATCTCAACGGCATCAATGCCAGAGATAGCCGATGGAAATATGCTAATTTGCGGGGTGCTAACTTGCAAAATGCTAATTTGATCGGTATTGAATTGGTTTATGCCAATCTGTCCCGCACTAATTTAAGTAATGCTTCTTTGCGTAATGCTAAGTTGTATCGCGCTAATTTGGTTCAAGCTAATTTGCGTGGGGCGGATTTGTTCATGGCAGACTTGACCGGAGCCGATTTAGACGAAGCCGACTTGACCGATGCTAATCTATGTCGCACCACCATGCCCGACGGTAAAGTTAGCAGTAAAGGTTGTTTATTACCAGCTAATTAATCTGCCTGTGATGATTCAAGATGATTCAACTGGTTGCTAATTGATTCCTGATTAATTAACGATTGATCTCGCACCAATTGATTAACGTTAGTTAACGGTTCTACATCAGTAATCAATCTTCTGAATATCACTCACTCATTCTCAGGGACTCAAAAGGGACTCAAATATTTACCTACAGGAAACGCCCCACTTGATTCTTTGAGTAGGGTGTTTTTGGATTGGGATCAGATGACAGAAACCACTGATTAATTGGGAATTACAGAATTACAACGTAAAAAAATGTAATGTAATAAGCCGTCAGTTTTAGTTAATTTGTGCGTAGATCAGTAAATCAATGATTGTGATTCCACGCAGCAAAATATCATGCCAACTCAATGGATTCAGGTTTGGAGTTTAGCTGGTGTCCAAGGGTCAATTACTTTATGTTGGGTAATTTACGGCGCATATCTGCCCAAATTATTGCAACAGGGTCTAGGGATTCCCGAAGATGCGGCTAAGGCAATGACTGCAAGTCTCTTGATCCTAGAAAACGGACTGGGGATTCTGATGGAACCGTTATGGGGTGGACTTTCGGACCGGCTGCAACGTTGGGTTGGCACCCGAATGCCCGTGATTATAGCAGGGACGATTTTATCCGCTGGGTTATTTGTGGCGTTGCCCTTGCTCGTAATCAATGGCGGTGATCCTAACCTGACCAAAAGTTTGTTAGCACCATTGGCAGTGATTTGGGCATTGGCAATGACGATGTTCCGCAGTCCCGCGATCTGTATGCTGGGGATTTTCGCCATGAATACCCGTTTACCCCAAGCCATGAGCCTTTTAACCTTATTAGGTGGGTTAGCGGGTTCTACACGGTTCTTTGCCCAAGGGGTGATTTTGAGTTGGGGACCTCTAGCAGCGTTTGGGATTGGTTCAGGGGTTTTACTCGCAGCGGTATTTTTCCTGCAAAGAATGACCGCTGCATTTCCTCTCAGTCCTGCCCCAAATCTGAAAACATGGGCTTGGTATCGGTATCTGATGCCGTTGGGTTTACTTTTGGGACTGGGTTTAGTAATGGGTTGGGGGACAAGGCTAATCTTTGGCGAAGTATTTCCTCGTTTAGTCAGAACGGATTTGATGCCTGCCATAGTGCCATCGTTGAGTTTTGTTAGCCCTGATTTGATCTCAGGTAGTTTGGCTTTATTAGGGGCGATCGCCGCTTTGGGGATGGGTCAGCTATCAACAATTTATGCAAATCACTTGCTGATGATTGGGGGCTGTGGGATCATTGCCCTAGGCATGGTGGTGTTGATGTCAGCTAAAGGGCTATGGCTTCTGTCAGTCTTGATTTTGCTGATCGTGGTTAGTTATGCCACCATTGCCAACGGTGGAATTCCCCTAGCCTTAGGATTGTTGCCCCATTGGGGTGGTTTGGCGATTGGGACATATTTTGGTGGATTTGGGGCGGCAAATATGTCCTATGGTTTGCTCATTCCTAAGCCAGCGCAAATGCTCACCCTAGAACAAGCCCTGATTATTGCTGCCTTGATGTTTTTAGTGGGCGGTTTTGGTGTGGCAATAACCCAAAGGTTCACACCGCCAGCGGTTTCCGAGTCATTGTCTGTGCCTGATCGGTCCCTTAACGAAGATCAATAGTAAATCTATGACTAGCAAAATCTTTGTCGGTATTTTAATCCGTTGTTTGACTGTCTGCGGCTTAGCATTCTCTAGTGTTGCCAGTACGATTACTCCGAGCCAAGCCCAAACTCAAGCCCAAACTCAAGCCCAAACTGTCTCTAGTGATTCATCACTTTCAGGAACATCTCCGACTAATTCAGTCACTGCCAATTCAGTTAACTGGGCACTGCTAACCAAAGCACAAGTAACAGAACTGCAAGCCCTCAATATCAAAATTCTAGCTCCCCAAAATATTCCTAAGGGATATGTAGTGCAACAGGTGCTGACGGAACCCTGCCCCAGTGATGCGCCCTGTCGGTTCGGTCCCCGCTATAGCATCATCTATCGGAATCAAGCACAAGATTCCTGCTTTACCGTCGAGGGTGTAGGGGGTGGCATCGGTGGACCACCTAGCCTAGAAAATTCGGTGCGGGTTTTGGCGGGAGTTTTGGGCACAACGGATTTACACTATGGCAGATACAGTGTGCCAGAAATGCGCTTCACGTATCCCAATGAATTGCTCTATATGGACTTCACCTCTGGCAATTTGGGAAAACCGCCTTTCTATCGGGTTGTTGGTTCCATATTCACCCGACAAATGTATTTTCAAGATCTAGGTAAGAATGATAACGAAGAGCGTCCGAAGATCTGTCGGAACGAAGTTGGTTTATCGGAAATCGTGCCTGTGATTCAGTCCTTGAGATATCTGTAAGGCTTTTGAGCCTAATGCTCCTAATCGTACATGACTCTTGGTAAATGACTCTTAGTAAATGTTTCTTAGTATAAGGTGCTTGGTATATGGTTCTTGACAAGAGGGGTTGCAGTAAATGGCTAGAGTAATTCGCCAATCATCACCGAACCATATCGGGTTTGGGTTAGCCTGTATGGTATTAGGAATGGTTTTGCTGCCCTTGAGTGGGTATAGCCAATCGCTGCGCCCCCAACGCCCTAGCACAACGGAACGTTCTCCCACGCCTCAGTTACCGATTCAAGTTCCCGCGAATGAAAGTCCTGAACAAATGCTAGAGCGCGGGAATAATTATGTGCGATTAGGGAACATTGACGGGGCAATTGTTGTGTTTAGGGAACTAATTCGCCGTCGCCCTGATTTAGCTGTTGCCCATTATAATCTTGGGTTAGCCTATGCCCAGGGTAATAAATTAGAAGAGGCAATTAAATCCTTTCAGCGCACAGTACGCCTAGAGCCTAAATTTGCCCTAGGTTATAGTAATTTAGGAGCGGCTTTATTACAGGCTGGAAATCGCCCCGAAGCCGTGCGTAACCTGCGTCGCGCCGTGGGGCTTGATCCTAATCTGGCATTAGCTTATTACAATTTAGGTTTAGCCCTGAAGGAACAACAGGACATTACGGGCGCAATCATTAATTTTGATAGAGCATTGAAGCTAAATCCGAAATCACCGGAAACTGCCTACAATCTCGGTTTAGTGCTCCAAGCCCAAGGGGAACTAGGTCGCGCGATGAATCTATATCGCCAAGCTCTAGAAATTAATCCTAACTATCCTGAAGCCCGTTATAACTATGGTGCGGGTCTGTATCTGCAAGGGGATTTCGTTGGAGCCGCCGCTGAAATCAGTAAAGCAATCTCGCTCCAGCCCAAATATGCCGATGCTTATTACACCCTGGGTGTGATTCAGGAAAGGCAAGGCAAAAAAACAGAAGCTCTGCAATCCTATATTCAAGCTCAAGCCTTCTTTAATCAGCAAAACAACCGAGAGTGGGCAAATCTGGCAGCCCAACAGATTCAGCGCTTACGTGGTAGTTAGTGGTAGTTAGATGAAACTGGATGGAGTGAGATGAAATCAACTAGAATTTAGATGGCACTAGCTAACGCCGCTCATAGCTTGATTGAGAGCGTTTTCGATTTCCGAGATTAAATGATCATTACCCACTTCAAATTGCTCTAGCACACTTAAAGCTAATTCTAGAGAGCGCACCATTTTTCCCTGATATTGGAAGAATAAAGTACTGTGATTGGTGCATAAATTATATAAGCCCGCCAAGTCGTAGAGGGTTCTAGCATACTCTTGGGTCATGCCTTGCTGCTCAAAAACCATTGCCGCATCCAATAAGATATCTTGTGTATTTTCTACGGCATTTTCACTGACTTCATCGATAGTGTGAATTAAACGATAGAGTTTAATCCGCCCTTTGACTCTCTTGGCGATGGCAATGCCCCGACTACTTTTCAGCGCCTGAAACCTGGGCATTACTTCTGACTCCAAACATTTGTAGCTTTCTTCCACTTCACCGTTACCCAGTAGAGCTTCCGCCAAATCCCGATAGAGAAAAGCAATACGATAATCGTCAATGGGAGAATGCACGATTTGTAAAGCATCACCGATCAGGGTTTTACTGTCTTGGTATCTGCCAGTAGCTAGGGCAACTTCTTCTAGACCAATCAAAGACTGTAAGCGTAATAGTTCATCTTCATAGATTAGAGAAATTTGGAGCGATTGTTGGAAATATTCTTCCGCAATTTCCAAGTTATTAAACCGCAGTTGTAGCCTACCCAAATTCTTATAGCTATTACCGCTATTATGTTCGTCGTGGCTGTCAGTTCGATTAATCAGAGCGCGTTCAAAGTGAAATAATGCTTTCTGAAAATCACCGATTTCAGCGTAATATTTCCCCATGCCATCATCCACAATTGCCTGATATAGCAAATCATCCGTATATTCAATATAGGCATTTTGGAGATGTAATAGAGCATTCGCCATGTCACTACTTTCAAACTTGAGCATTCCTCGACAATAGCTCAAATAGCCCTCTTGACTGGTGGTAGCGCGACCTTTTTTAAGTAAAAATTCCGCTTGTTGTAAAAGTTCTTCTGCCTTGTTGAGACTGTTATTTTGCCTAGTATCAATTAGGCTAAGTGCAAGTTCCATTCTTGCCACTGCCCCTAACATCGACTTATTAGCTCCATCAGCTTGGGCAATCACATCTGTCAAAAAAGAGTTTACTTTGTAACGCTCTTTCCGGCACATTAACTGATGCTGTTGGATAAATGTCGTTAGTTCCATGGGAATCCTACTAAAAGTTAAATATTTTTATAAATTTAATAAATTTGCGGATTTTAAGATTAGAAAATGCATTGGTGAAAGTCAGGGAGAAACCTTAAACTGTACTGATTAAAAGTCTGATTATAAAAATCATCTAAACCTAAAGTTCAACCTAAGTTGTTGGTCGTGACTGGTTGTTTCTTTTTAGCATAGGATCCCACAAATTATACTGAAATAAACTAAGCCAAAGTATTTACACTGAAATATTTACACCAAAATACTTACGCCAAAAGATTGATGTTTTCTACAAAGTAAATTTACCAAACCAATTCTGTGATCATAGTGACTTTTTGTAATCAATTTCTAGTAGTACCTGATGTCTCAAATTAACACCTGAAATTACTACCTTTTGCCATTATTTACCAATACAAAATCGGCTAAAAATTTGTTCTAGGACTGATTCCGTAACTTCTTCGCCTGTGATTTCACCAATGGCACTAATGGCACTGCGTAGGTCAATGGTCCAGAAGTCTAGGGGTAAGACTTGGCTAATGGCATCTTGAACATGGTGCAAAGACTCCACTACCCGCAGTAAACAGGCTTTTTGGCGTTGGTTAATAGTTACGTCTAGATTGGCGGCTTGAATGGTTGCCTGTAATACACCATCCAAAATAGCAGTTTCTAACTCGGTAATTCCCTGTTGTTGCGCCGCAGAAGTGTCTATAGTTGCCAAAAAGTTTGTCTCTAAATTTGACTTTACTTCTCTCGTTAATTCCTCGTCGTTAAGCCTTGGCACTATCGACTGATTAGCTAATTGATGATTTATCAGTACAGGTGCAATTAAATCTACCTTATTTCTGACTAGAATTGTGGGTTGATTTTGAATCATTTCATATATTTCTTGATCGGCGGCGGTCCACCCCACACTGGCATCAATCACCATCAAAACTAAGTCGGCTTGATCAGCGGCTTGGCGCGAACGTTTCACCCCAATTTGTTCCACTAAATCTTCGGTTTCTCTGATGCCTGCGGTATCTAAAACTTGAATGGGAATACCACCCACGACTAATTGTGAATCCACTACGTCGCGGGTCGTGCCGGGTAAGTCAGTCACAATGGCGCGGTCTGTGCGACTCCAAGCATTTAACAAACTAGATTTACCCACATTTGGTCGCCCCACAATGGCTACTTTTAAGCCCGTGCGTAACAGTTCCCCCCGATCTGCGGTGCGTAAGAATTCATCGGCAGTGCGGCTAACTTGGTTTAACCGCTCCTGAATCCAAGGCACATCGAGGGGCGGTAAATCATCCTCAAAGTCAATCCGCGCCTCGATTTCCGCCAAAATATCGACGCATTCCCGCCGTAACTGCCGCAAAGCATGGGCTAATTTGCCCTGTAACCCCGCTAAGGCAGATTTCGCCGCTGATTTGGACTGGGCAGCAACTAAATCATGAATGCTTTCCGCTTGGGTTAAGTCAATGCGTCCATTCAGAAAAGCTCGTAAACTAAATTCTCCGGCTTCAGCAAGTCTTGCCCCTTGGGTCAAACAGGCTTGTAGGACTTCTTGCACTGCAATAATGCCCCCGTGACAGTGAAATTCCACCACATCTTCGCGGGTGAAGGAGCGGGGCGCTTGCATCCACAAGAGTAAACATTCATCGATCAGGGTTTGGTTGTCTGGCTCCAATGCCCAACCGTAAATCACCTGATGACTTTGCCAATGGTCGGAATCCCGTTGCTGACGAGACGCTGCTCGAAAAATTGTGGCGGCGATGGTTTTGGCTTCTGGTCCAGACATGCGCACAATGCCCACACTGCCTTGTTGAGGAGCAATGGCTGTAGCGATCGCCACGATGGTATCAGCTAAGTTCATGCTCCCGTCCTAAACCATTGCCAAACAACAATCTGGCATAGGTAAGGCAACTGATTTAGCGCCTTCTTTCGCTCCTTCAAATTTGCCGCAGGGTTGACCATTGCCTAAAATTTGCCGTAGTACCATTGCCGTCCAGTCAATATCTTCGATTTCGGTATGCCGTCCGAGGGTAAGGCGTAAACTGCCTAAAGCTGCCTTCTCGTCATAACCCATTGCCAATAAGACGGCACTGGGGGTAATGCTGCCACTACTGCAAGCGGACCCCGAACTAGCGGCAATCCCTGCTAGGTTGAGATCTCGCACTAGATGCCGCCCCACCCGTTGGCTACAGCAAAAACTCAGGTGATGGGGCAACCGTTGGGGGGAACTATGATAACCGTGGGGATTGAGGTTGATGGCGGCTCCGGTCAGTTGGACATCGGGTAAACATTGCAGTTGAAACCATAGGCGATCGCGCAGGGCACGGAGGCGCAACATTTCTAGATTTAATTCTTGAGCCGCTAGTTCTGCTGCTACACCCAAGCCACCAATCAAAGCCACGGGCTGAGTACCAGAGCGCAAACCTTGTTCCTGTCCACCGCCGAGGGCTTGGGGCTGGAGCCGATGCAAAACCTCTGGACGGACATAGAGCGCCCCCACTCCTTGGGGACCATAAAACTTGTGTCCTGCCAAGGATAATAAATCAATCCCTAAGGCAGTCACATCAACGGGAATATGCCCCACGGCTTGCACTGCATCGGTGTGAAATAACAAATCTGTGGTTCCTTTAGCCTCACGACAAACCCGCACTAGTTCGGCAATGGGCTGAATTGTGCCTACTTCGTTGTTTGCCAAAATGATTGACACTAGGACAGTATTAGGACGCAGTGCCGCCTGTAAATCTGTGACCTGGACCAGACCATGCTGATCCACTGGTAAGCGGGTGACTTGCCAACCATTGCGTTCTAGTTGGGCGATTGGTTCACGGACGGCGGAATGTTCCACAGTGGTAGTAATGATATGTTGCGGTGTGGCGTATTGCCGCGCTACTCCCATGATTGCCAAGTTATCCGCTTCTGTGCCCCCAGATGTAAAAATTATCCCCTCTGGATCACCGTTAAGCAAATCCGCCACCTGCATTCTGGCGCGTTCAATGACCATAGTGGCTCGCTCGCCCCAGGTATGCAAACTAGAGGGATTCCCCCAGTGGCTCTGATAAGCTGCCATCAAGAAGGAAATCACTTCATCCCGTGGGGGAGTGGTTGCGCCGTGGTCGAGATATATTTGCATAAAATTCGGATTACAAAAAAATTATCTAGTAACATCTAGCGATGGGCTATCTAGTAACTGGCAAGGGGTGGCAACTTACAATTAATGGATAATTGCTGGAATTGTGACTAAATCGATAACAATTCCATAACCATTCAATACTAATCGAAGCAACTAAATTAATTGCAGTTTGGTTAATAACTAATTAATTAATAATCAATTTGATCGGTTCTAATTTAACTAGTTGCAGTTAGTTGATTCTGACAGGGAAATCTAGATTTAGTCGATCCAATCTTCGTCTAGTTTGTCATCATTGACCAGCAACGCCGCAAAACCTTCGTCAAGGGTAGGTGGATTGAATACCAGGTGTCGATACATCTCAATGATGATCTCTTCTGGTACTTGCCGCGAGCGGGATTCATTGCGGGACAAACAGATCCATAATGGCACATTGAGCCAAATTCCCGTGACACGTCGAAAGCCACAGCGTCGCCCTAGGTTGATCATATCCTGTCGGTAAGCCCGCTGATAGTTGGTGGCATCGTAAATTACGGTTTTTTGGCGACGGGCAGCACTAGCAAAGGCGTTTTGTACTTCTTGCCAGACTTCGGACCATTCCCCCTGAATTGCAGCATTGCCATAGAGAATTTGCCGAATTAAATCAGGACTAATGATTTCTGCACTGTGGGGATGGCGGCTCAGGATTTTCTCGGCAAGATGAGATTTGCCACTGCCAGGAACGCCAATCAACATGACTACGCTGGCATTGATGGGATCTGGATTTTGTGGTGGTGTCGGCTCAGGATTTTGGACTGGCTGCTGGGCTGAGAAATTGTTTTCTAGGGAAAAATTCTGATCAGTGGGGGGATGGCGGTGTAGGTCATGTGACATAAAGGAGTTTGGCTAGTAATTGGTTACTCTGGAATTTTAGTATTGCAATTGACTAGGGGAAAATAAGTTTAAGATTTATGATTGCTGAATAGGTCGGTCCATAGAGTTTGTAAGTTAATTTATAAATTAATTCATAAGTTAAATAATCAATCTTCTTTTCAAAAAGAAATAAGGCAAAATAATAGAATATTGCTTAAAGTATTTTAAAGGTATTTTGCTAGAAAGTAGTTCCTGAAATACTTGTAACCAACACTTATAACTGGTATTACGTGGAAGGTTGCAAGCCCCTCACCCCTAGCCCCTCTCCCAAAAGGTGAGAGGGGAACAAGAAATTAGCCTTACTCCCCCTCGCCCTTAATGGGAGAGTGGGGTTGGGGGTGAGGGTGATATTTGTTCCACGTAACCAATATAACAAACCCTTGTAATTGAACTATGAATGCTGTTGAGATTGAAGAGGCTGTTTCTCGGTTGGCTGAGGCTCCGTTTGATGGGGTGGAGTTTCCGTTTGCATTTTTAGAGGCGTTTGGGAATAAGGAGGTGACGATCAAGCGGCTCAAGAGTGGGGATGCGAATCTGTCGGATGTGGATGGGGTGTTGCAGCGCAATAATATCCATCTGAAGGTTTGTGGGGTGGGGGCTGTGGGGGAAACTTTGGCGGTTT
>JBIKNH010000117.1:0-13980 GCA_044358815.1 Pseudanabaenaceae cyanobacterium
ATGGGGACTCTGGCACCAGTCGGCGAGTTTTCGGTTCTCTAATTACTTGGATGCAGGAAAAAACTAGTTCTGTTTTTCTTGTTGCCACCGCCAATAACGTCCGCATCTTACCCGCCGAACTATTACGGAAAGGACGCTTTGATGAAATTTTCTTTTTAAATTTACCTACCGAAGCCGAACGCCAAGAGATTTTTCGCGTTCATTTACAGCGACTCCGCCCCAATCGGCTACGGGAATTTGATTTTCCATTATTGGCAAAACAATCCCGCCACTTCAGCGGTGCAGAGATCGAACAGGTTATTATCGACGGCTTACATCGCGGCTTTGGGCGCAGGGCTGACTTCACCACCGAAGATATTGTTGCCGCCACGAAGGAAACCGTTCCCCTTGCTGCCATTGCCCGCGATCAAATCGAAGCCCTGAAACTTTGGGCAGTGGAAGCCGGAGCTAGAACCGCATCTAATGATGTCCATTTACTCGAAGAACTCCGAAAATTTGCGGCTCAGCGCGGTATTAACTCCGTAGAACTGGAATGATCACTCTAATGATCATTTCAGGGAACATCAGCCTAGGGATATACGTCTAAGCCAACTGATCCCAGTGTATTAATCTGATTAACCCTTCATTTGTCTGTTATTTACTTGTTATTTTTAGGTGATTCCTATGAAATTTTCCTCACAATTAGCCGTAGCACTACTCACCATTAGTACTATGGGTGTATCTCTGCCCGCTATGGCACAAAAAGCTGGTAGTGCTGCCACCGCCCAAACCACCAACCAAACCACAGTAATTACAGGCGACAATAATGTTGTCTATAACATCATCAATCAGCGCAACGGGGGCGGTCAAAACGGTAAGAAACCAGGTAAGCCAGGGGCTGGTAACACTGCCACAGTGCAATCAAGCAACCAAGTCAATGACATTCAGGGTAATAACAATACTGTTTCCAACATCAGCAATCAGACCAATGTGGGACAACGGGGCGGTGCAGCGGGCAAACCTGGTGATCGTGATGATGACAAGCGCCCAGGTCGTCGCGGTGACAAAGATCCTAAAAATGGCAACAATGGCAATCACCACGGACAAAACAAGCCAAAGCGCTAAACCACATCAGGTGGTCAGTTATTAATCAAACATAAAGAAAAATCAGTTTTCGGACTTTCGGTTAAATCTTGGGAAACTATTCCCTCTGTCCTACGTCATACCCCCTATAAGCTGCGAAAGATAGCTTCTGGGTATGGGTAAGGCTTAAGACTCTTAAAACCAAGTTTGTTAAACGAAACCAAAACTATGAAATCTCTACAAAAAATCTCTCTAGCTCTCATGGCTGCCGTTACCGTTGGTGGTGCTTTACCTGCTTTCGCTGGGGACACCGCAGTGATCCAAGATAATAACCAAACCACCGTGATCACAGGTAATGGTAATAGCGTCACCAATCGCAGCACCCAAACCAACATCGGCGTGCGTAATGGTCGCAGAACCGGTGGAGACACTGGCGTGGTGCAACGCAACAACCAAGTAACTGACGTTGCTGGTGATAACAATACCGTTAGAAATACCAACCGTCAAACTAACGTAGATGTACGCAACAACGGTCGTGTACGGATCCGTTTGCCCCGTTAATTAGTTCCGTTAATTGGTTCCGTTAATTAAATAGTTAACGGTGGTTCCCCAATTTCTTCTAAAATTTGTCTGTCTGATGCCGTCTAACTTCACTGACAGATTTCCCCAGACTTGGCATTTCCACACCAAAATTATCCCAATTATCCCCCTCCTGAATTTATGAATACCTTCCAGAGAATTTCCACCGCCATTCTTGCTGCTGCCACCATCGGTTGCGCCATGCCCGCTGTGGCTCAGAGCGGTAGTTCTGCCACGATCCAAGAAAATAGTCAAACCAATGTCATCACTGGTAATGGTAACACCGTAACGAACTCTAGCCGTCAAACTAATGTCGGTATTCGCAATGGTCGTCGTACTGGTGGTAGTACTGGCGTAGTTCAACGCAACACCCAAGGTACTGACATTCAGGGCGATAACAACGAGGTTGGCAATCGTAACAATCAAACCAATGTGGATGTACGCAACACCGGTCGTGTGCGCCTACGGTTGCCCAAATAACTTGATGCTCATCTGATGTAATCCCCTGAGCATAATGCCCTTAGAATATTTTGGCATTGTCTTAGCTGGACAAGACATTTGGCTCAACAATCACCCTAACTAAGATTTTGCCTGATTCTAGTTGGAAGTAAAGCAGCAGTATCACTTCGCCATCTGTGTCAGATTGCATGGTGCTGCTGCTAAGTTGTTTGAAGTATTTGTTTAATGTGTTTGTTTAATGCATGTGTTTAGGGAGTTTCCTTAAGGAATGAGTGAGGACTTAGTTTAGTGTTGGTTGATATCAAGGTTAAATTATGACAAACATAAATCGAACTAAGGAAATGCAAACTGTGCAGGCTCAACCTAAACAGGTATGTCTGCCCCAATTGTGTGTCCCTAGATTGTATATCCCTAGGGTTTGTGCTTTAGTTCTCGTCATGATCACTAGTGGATTAGGGTTTAACGGTGGCATAGTCTATGGTGCTCCGGTAAACCTATCTCAAACAAATCGATCTCAAACGTTATCATCTCTGAAACTGGCTCAGTCTGTGGATGTAGATATGGACGCGGATGATCGCGATGATGACGACGACAGGAATGATAATAAGCCCAGACGAGCCTCAACAGGACGGGTTAATGTCACATCTAATGGTTGTGGGGCATCAGTGCAAGTGGGCAAAATCAGCCTAGCTACTTGTATGGCTAATAGGGGGGCTACATCGGCTCTGCGGAGTTTCAACCGTACCAACAGGAGTAACTGTCGCAATAGTGTTAGCCAATCTTCTACCCAGTCTACAACGGTCAACGGTGTGACACGACGGGTTTATCAATCCAATTCCACTTGTCAATAATGGTATTTCTGAGAAGGCATCAACAGATATTGTTTGATGTCTTTCCCTATTTTCTGATGGTTCCCAATTATTCTGATGTTTAGATCTCGGAGAAAAATATGCGACCTGTTACTAAACTATTGTCTCGTTTCGCTTTGGCAACTGTTGGCGTTTGCATCTTGGTTTTACCAGCAATGGAATCAGCTATGGCAAGACCTCGTAACCCTTACCGCACGACTAATCCTGCCAACACTGTGCGGCGTACCCCTGAGGTTTCTGGAAACTCTAGCACCCACACCAATGTCCAAGTAGATACTTCTGGCGCGAATAATGTCAGACAGAACTATAACAGTCAACAGTCTGGTGGCGGTATTCAGAATTCTACCAGTGTACAACTCAACTATAGCGGCTGTGCAGGACAGAATTCTAGTCAGACCGCTTCCCAAAGACAAGACGGCGTAGGTGCAGCAGCGAATGCTTCTGTTTCTGTTTGTAATCCGGCGAATAAATTACCGCGCTAGAGCTTCTACTGAACTAGAGCTTTGATTGATCCCTAGCGATGCTCTGCATCAATTTGAGAATGTCAAGGAACAAACTAGCAGAATATATCATCTAGACACTTAGCCATTCATAATTGAGCGCCAATTGAGCGCTAGGTCTTATGCAGTATCGTCGTTTTATCGTGGGTTTGGGAATCTCTCTGGTAGGGCTGTGTGCTACGGCTTATCCCCAAAGTGCTTCCGCTATGCCACAGATGATTTCTGATTATCTTAATTCAGAATCTCTAAATTTAGGAGAGCCTATGGCTCAGAGTATTAGCTATCAAGAGAATTCCATTAGTATTGCTGCTAATGAAGTTAACGGTGCTTATTTAGTGATTGAGGGACAGGGAGCCAGCAGTGTAAACTTGCAAGTCAAACTCAATGGCAAACTGGTTCGACCAATTCTAAATGGTGAGCGGGTAGAAATCTCTTTGAAAGGATGTTTAAGAAGTGGTTTTTGTAGAGTAGACATTAACGGTAACTACGGACCCGAAAATTCAGGAATCATCACGGAGATTAGCACTCCTAGTACTACTTCCCGCCAAGAGTCTGGTGGTAACGGTGCAGTTTCTCAACGGATTAATATTTCTACCTATTAAGATTCTGGATCTGTTTCACTTTCCATTCTTTAGATTACTTCTCTAGTTTGGGCTGAGGGGGAGGCGTAATCCTAAACCGCAGAAGTTGCTGATCAATATCCCGTAATAGGGCAAGATCCAATTCAGGTAATAGAGAGTTTGCATTAATACAACTTAGATGACACAGCGGCTCTTTGTATAGGAAAGCAAAAGCCGCTTTTATTTGTTCCGGATTAGTCATCACAGGGGCGGCAAAATGACAGGGGATGAGTCGCTCTAGTTGCCAACGGGTCACGGCATCGACCCAAGCCTCTGTGTTGACGGGTCCACGATTGAGAATTAACTCTCGCAAAATTGGCGCAACTAGAGGTTGACCATGACCCCGTAATTGCTGGAATGAATCAGACCAAGTTTTATCCCATTGGAAAGGGTATAAGCCATAAAAAGCCCGACGGGACCGATCTGGCGCTGATTTTGCTGCTGCTAGACTCTCCTGAAATGTGGGGGTTGTCAGACTCGCTGCCCGAAAGTACATACTAAATATGGTGATGCGCTGCCAGCCTTTGATCCGATTTGCAGGGGTGTCCTCCACTGGCTCTTGGGCACTGTCGCGAGCGTGAAATAACAGCGGGTAAGGATCAAGTTGGACAATTTCGGGGGGCGTTTCTGGCAGTGAAAGTAAAGTATCGGTGACTAAAAGGCTACGACTAGAACGATGGAAGAAAGCAACCTCACTGAATTTACCTAAACCCAGACTAATCGCGGGTAAAATTTCATAGTCAAATTCGTCACCGAAAGGAGTTTTGCTACTGTCAGAGGGTAAAACCTTGGTGCGTGGGGCAGGAAATCCCAACCAAGGGAGGGGTAAATTTAGCGGAAAACTCCATTGCTCTGGGGCAACCCACACTTGAGCTTTAGGAAAGTATCGGGCAAAGGGTCCCGCTGGGGCTTTGTGTTCTAGACCGGAAACCGTAGGCAAAATAATATGCTTGACACTGCCGTGTTTCTCGACAATTTCTGCCATTAACCGCAGACATTCTTTAGTAGGGGCAATGGGGGCATAAACCAGTAACCCACCCGCTGCCAACCGTACCACCGTCATCCGAATGGGAACCGTCACATAAAAAACGCCCTGTAACTGCTCAAAAGCCCAAATCTGATCCGGTAGCAGTTCGTGGCGGAGGGTTCGACGGCGACTGTAGGGATAGATGGGAACGGTAAACCACCATCGCCAAAACCAGTCGTCTAGCTGCTGCTTAGGGCTAGATGACTGGTCAGAATAGCTTGGTAATGGCTGAGGCGATGGGTTCACCGATGAATGTCTCGCTGCTGGGACAAACCTGAGGAAGTCAGTGGGCTTGATGTAACTTACAGAGTCAAAGACTGGGGATTGGTTTCAATCAATTTAGCCAAGTCTTTCAGGAACTGCGCCACATTAGCACCGTAAATCACACGATGGTCCGCAGTGATATTGACTTGCATTTGACTGGCAACCTTGATCGCACCATCAGCAGTGGCAATCACTTGGGGACGGGAAGCGCCCACCGCCAAAATTGCCCCAGTGCCAGGGGGTAAAATCGCATCAAACCGATCTACGCCAAACATTCCCAGATTAGAAATGGTGAAAGTGCCAGTGCTGTACTCGTCAGGGGTGAGTTGCTTGGCGCGGGCACGATCTACTAGAGATTTCCAGTTGCGGGACAAGCTATAGAGATCTGTCTGATCTGCTTTTTGCAATACGGGAGTGATCAAACCGCCATCGTCCATTGCCACGGCGATCGCCACATTAATGTCACCCTTGTAGGCAATGCCTTGATCGGTAAAAGCAGCATTCATCACCGGATGCTTTTGCAGAGTCACAGCCACAGCCTTCGCCAATAGGGCGGTCATGGTGACACCCTTAGACTTCACTTGCTTGTAGAGGGCATCTAAGGCATCGGTGGTGATGGTGTAACCCACATGGAACGTAGGCACAGCAAGGCTGGCGTTCATGTTATTAACCACAGCCTTTTGTAGCGTGGTGAGGGGTTGTACTGTACCAGCTACGGCACTAGTTACTACAGGAGCAGGCTTAGACACAGCTACGGGAGCGACTGCGGCTACAGGGGCGATAACTGGTGCAGCTACAGGAGCCACAGGAGCTACAGTGGGCTTAGCAGCGGGTTGCAGAATTGCTTCAATGTCAGCGCTACGGATACGCCCATTGGGACCAGTACCTTTCACCGTAGCCAGATCGATGCCGTTTTCCTTAGCCAGGCGCTTGGCTCGTGGGGAAACGATCACACGCCCTGAAGCCGCTGGGGTTGGGGTGGGTCTGGGGGTAGATACCACCACATCAGGAATGGAGAATGTAGCGGCGGCAGTGGGGGCAGAGACTAGCTTGGAAGGTGGTTCCTCAGGGGCAGCAGTGGCAGGGGCGGCACTACCACCAGCGGCGGCTTTCTGTTTGGCGGCATCGAGTTCGTCAAGGGTTTCGACCACATAGGCGATGGTAGAACCGACGGGAGCACTGTCCCCAGCAGGGGTGAGGATTGGTCCTAGGTAGCCTTCATAAAAGCTTTCCACATCCATATCGGCTTTGTCGGACTCTACGATCACGACAGTTTCCCCTTTTTCCACCTTGTCGCCTGTGGATTTGGCCCATGAGGTAATTTTACCTTCGGTCATGGTGGAACTCAACGCGGGCATGAAAATCTCGTAAATCATAGGAGTCTCTAAAACAACACTGACAAACGACGCAGGATTAAGTGGATAAAAAATATGTTAATGAATGATGTTCAGCAATGTAGCAGCAAGGATGGCGACGGTTATCCCGTAACTAGAGCCAGCAGCAGTCTAAAAATATTCACTAAAAACTTGGCTGATCCAAAGGACGGTTTTAGTTAACCAAAGTGGTAAAAACCTAGTCCTGCTGATGAGCCAAAAGAAATTCTAACTTGTTTTGGAACCGGTTGGGGTGAGAAATTTAGGAGAAAATTTAGCAGAAAGCTTGGTGAGAAATCTGTCGTAAGATTCTGCTGTGAAATCGTAATCAGTCAACCTAACAAGTACTAGTAAGTAAATATACTGCGCCAAGTTCTGACAGTGCCTTCACCAATGGGCAAATCAATTACTGTGCCATTGGCTAATTCTGCTCTGACTAACATGTTGCCTTCTGGGGCATTGGCGAGGGCGCGTCCTAATTCGGGAGGCACTGGTCCGCCGGTGTAGGTATAGATTTTCTGATGCACTGAAAAAGAAAGGGTGCGTAAGCCTAGTATTTCGGAATGGTTGGTATAGGTGGCTTCGCGTTTGGGGCGGCGGCGGGTGATATAGGTGTATTCGCGGCAATCACGCCGATAATAACGGCGATCTAGGCAAACTCTTTCTTGAGTATCTCGATAAACCACGCGATAACCAGTAAATTCCCGCCAATATCTGGTGTAACTGGCACGGATTTCTCGGTTTGACCAACTCGTAACAAAGGCAAAATCATCGGTAAAATGCTTATCGTAAACCAGTTTGCCATCAAAGGGATTGTCAATTACGGTAGACCAAGCTACATCGGCATCGCGGTCTACGGCTACGGGGGCTACGGCATGGGCTGGAAGTGCTGCCATGAGTCCCATGGTCGAAAATGTTGCGACACTCAAAGCACTGATACAACCCAGACGCTGGATCATGGCGAGATTTCGCGAACCGACTTTAGGAATTGGTAATGTGAGCGATTGAAGCATGTTCTCTCTCCATTATTCTGTCTAATATTGATCTAACTATCTATCTAACTATCTATCTAACATTATTTGTCTAACAGGTTGCTCCACTGGTAGCTTGCTCCAATGGCTTGGCTAAGAGGTTCCTTTAGGGGCAAAGTCTATGACAGATTAATCCTTTAATTAGTGCCCTAACCAGAAATGAAATTCAGGACACAGCATAAAAAATCTCCACAGAGAGATTCTAGAGATGCTCAAGTTTTGGACTAATTCCCAATCCTGAATTTAGAGTTTTTTAGAATCTTAAATTTGGAATTTTGAACCTAGAGTGCAGGATTTAAGAGATTCTGTTAACTTTCTTTGCTGAATTGATGTACTATTTTTGGGTTTTCTGGGCAAAAATTACTAAAAACTGTCAAATTTGGACATTAAAGTTTAATTCTTTATGCGTTTCAGGCAGGAAACTCCTCAGACAGGGTAAAGTCAACCCATAGGCGGAACAGAACCTGAGGATTAAATCAAATGTTTTGCGAACAATGCGAACAAACGGCAAGTGGTCAAGGTTGTCATCAGTGGGGAGCCTGTGGTAAAAGCCCTGAAGTCAATGCAGTTCAAGACTTGCTGATGTATTTGCTGAGAGGTTTGGCTCCGGTGGTGCTCCAAGCGCAGGAATTAGGTATTGATACCAGAAGTATAGATCGGTTCACCTGCGAAGCAATTTTCGCCACGATGACCAATGTGAATTTCGATCAGAAACGATTCACGGCTTATATTCGTCGCGCTCTAGAACATCGTGAAGATCTCAAAACTCTGGTAACAGAAAAAGTTCCCGCTCCGTTAACTTGGGCGGCTATTTCCAATTACACACCGGATTTTGCCGAAAGTTTGGTTTTACAAGGTCAAGAAGTTGGTTTGAGATTCATTACCAATGCGGGTAATGTGGATATTTTCTCCCTAAAACTGACGGTTCTCTATGGCGTTAAGGGCTTAGCTTCCTATACTTTCCACGCCCAAGAAATGGGACAGGAAGATCCAGCAGTTTATCACTTCTGTTATGAGGCTTTGGTGGCTTTAGATCGGGAGGATTTAACCCTGGGAGATTGGGTAAAATTGGCGCTGAAGGTAGGAGAGATTAACCTTCGTACAATGGAATTGCTTGATGCTGGTCATACGGGACATTATGGGCATCCGGTGCCTACGCCAGTCCCCCTCAATGCTAGGGCTGGTAAGGCGATTCTCGTTTCTGGGCATGATATTCCTCAATTGGAAGCGGTTTTACAGCAAACCATTGGTACGGGAATTACTGTATATACCCACGGGGAGTTATTACCGGCTCATGGGTATCCAGGTTTAAAACAGAATTATCCCCATCTTTATGGGCATTACGGCACTGCATGGCAAAATCAAACGAAAGACTTTGCGAAGTTCCCCGGTCCAATTGTGATTACCACAAATTGTTTGATGCCACCCCATGAGAACTATGAAACTAAGTTGTATAGTGTGGGTCCGGTGGGTTATCCAGGTTTGAATTATCTGCCTCAAGGAGCCAGTGGTGTACCAGATTTTAGTCCGGTAGTTGCTCAAGCCTTAGAGATGACTGGTTTTACCGCCGATGAGCCAGCCCGTCAAGTCACCACTGGTTTTGCCCGTCAAGCGGTTTTGAGTGTGGCGGATCAAGTGATTGCTGCGGTCAAAGCGGGTAAGATTCGCCATTTCTTTTTGGTGGGTGGTTGCGATGGTGCGAAACCAGATCGGAACTATTACACAGAATTAGTGGAACAAGTGCCTTCTGATTGCGTGGTCATGACCCTAGCCTGTGGTAAGTTTCGGTTCTTTGATCAGGATTTAGGCACAATTGATGGGATTCCTCGGTTGTTGGATGTAGGTCAGTGTAATGATGCCTATTCTGCAATTCAGATTGCCTTAGCCCTAGCCAATGCCTTTGAGATGAATGTCAATCAGTTACCGCTGTCGATGATTTTGTCCTGGTACGAACAGAAGGCGGTGGCGGTGTTGTTGACTCTGTTGCATTTAGGTATTGAGGATATTCGCCTCGGACCGACTTTACCAGCGTTTTTATCTCCTAATGTATTACAGTTGCTGTCTGATAAATATCGACTGAAGGCAATCACAACTCCTGGGGCTGATTTGGCAGCTTGTTTAGGGTAAATCAATCAGCCAAAAGAAGAGAATCAAATTGCTCAGGTTCTCTTCTTTGCTTATATAGATAATTCAAATAAAAATATGGCTTTGACTATGCTCAGCTAACTTGGGGCGAGGGCTGAGCGTAGTCGAAGCCCCCTCTAACAACTATTGGGAATAACTATAAAAAACATAAAAACCATAAAAAACAAGGTGAGCCTAAGCCCACCTCGATTTATGCACGGATTAACTAGTAGGTTTTATTCGTTGCGATATTGCTGTAACTCAGCCTTGAGTTCTGCAATTTGGAACCGTAGATTGTCAATAACTTCCTGTAGATCCCCTGATTCTTCTTCAGGACTAGTGGTACTGACAGTGCTAGCAGTTTGATCGGCTTTTTCTAACACAGTACTAACAAAAATCCGTAACTGTTCCTGTTGCTCGGCGGTGAATTTACCGAGAGTCCCCAAGGCATCAGTGACGGCATCCTCAACACGCTCACGCACTGCCTCAGCGGTGGCGCGACCAATAAAGAAAGCATTTAAGGGAGAGTTACTCATAAAAGTTGGGTAGACGACGTATGGTTTACGAGATGGGACGGACTAGCCCTAGGCTAAGTTGATCTGTGAGAAACCAATGCCCTTTGCCCCTGTTGATTTCACTGGAACTATGATAGCAATTTGTCACTGGGGGTGTGCTAGTCAGGATACACAAACACACTTTTAGGATCGTCTTTAGGATCGTCTCTTAAGGTTGCCAAGGCAAAAAATTCACAACTGCCCTTAGCGGAGTAATGCTTCGACAAATTCATAACTGGAAAAGGGACGGAGATCTTCGATACCTTCCCCAGCGCCGATGAATCTGATGGGTAAATTGAGCTGTTGTACCACGCCGAAAGCCACGCCACCTTTGGCAGTACCGTCAAGCTTGGTCAAAATTACTCCGGTGATGCCAGCGGCTTTGGTGAAAATTTCTGCTTGTTTCAAACCATTTTGTCCCAGGGTGGCATCTAGCACTAATAAAGATTCAATCTTGGCGTTCTTGTTTTTCTTGTCGATAATGCGGCGAATCTTTGCCAGTTCGTCCATGAGGTTTTGTTTGTTCTGTAACCGTCCGGCGGTATCCACCAGTAAAAGTTCTGTACCCCTAGATTCTGCCGCTGCCAAGGCATCAAACACCACCGCAGCAGGATCTGCATTTTTAGTGAGGTTGGCGATTACTTCCACCTCTGACCGATCGCCCCAAGTTTTGACCTGTTCCACTGCGGCGGCTCGGAATGTGTCTGCTGCGGCAATCAGAGTTTTATAACCAGATTTCACCGCTAAATGGGTCAGCTTACCGATGGTGGTGGTTTTCCCTGCGCCGTTAACCCCAGTGATTAGCCAGATGTTTAACTGATTTTTGTCAGGGATGAGCATTTCTGGTTTAGCGGGCTGTTTGTCGGTGGCGGCAAGGGGTGTGTCTAGCATTTGCCGCAATAGATCTTTGAGGTAAGCAATAGCTTGCTCTGGGGGAAGTATATCCCGCCGGAGTTTATCTTGGAGTTGCCCAATGATGGCATCCGTGGCTTTAACCCCCACGTCTGCCTGTAACAAGAGCATTTCAATTTCATCTACGGCTTCAGGACTCAAGGGACCTTGACCCACCAAAGACTTAAGCTGATTGACTAAACCGATGCGGGTTTTACCTAGACCCTGTTGCAGACGGTTTAACCACGAAATTTCTTCAACGGAAATATCTTCCGGTTTACGCCCTTGAGCCGCTAGAACTTCCGCTGACCAAAGGAATGTGTCGTCAAATGTAATGGTCGGTTTGCGGGGTTTGGGGGTGGTGCTGACCGGTGGCGGGACATCATCAATGATGGCTGTGGCTTCAAGGTTGGCAATGCGAGCCTCTCTGTCGGCGTTTTGCATCCAGAAGGGGATATCTGGCTCTGGTGTTGGCGCAACTGTTGGAGGGGCTGTGGGGGAGGCTGTGGGCGGGACTTCAGCAATAGGTGCTGCTGGGATGGGACTTGGCTCTGAGATTGCAGGGCTAGTGTTTTCTAGAATTGATTCCGTTGACTGACTTGCCGTTGACTGACTTACCGCTGGCAGATCAGGCACCACATCCACCACAGGCTCAATGGTTGCCTCTGGAGACGGTGTAGACGCTGCTGGTGTTGGTTCGGTTGTTAGTTCTGGTGTTAATTCTGGTGTGGCTATATCCTCGGACTCGGCACTAGATTCAGCACTGGATTCACCACTGGTATCGGGGCTAGGATCGGGAGTGGCTAACTCTTGCTTTTGGATATTGACATAGGCAGCCTTTGCCCAACTGAGTAATTCTGGGGAAACATTGGGCGCAACTGGTGCGGTCACCTCTCGGCTGGTAGTCTCTGGGCTGGTAGCCTCTGGATTGTCAGTCTGAGATTCCGCAGGATCTGCTGTTGAGGCTTCCTCTGGCTCAGGATTTGGCGCTGGGGTGCTGGTATCCTTTGCCTCAGTATTAGACAAAGGGCTAGACGAATCATTATTAGAGGAAGTATCTTTACCGTCAAATTGCCGCCGAAACCAGTTGAAAACCATGCCCTTAACCCTACTGCGTAACTCCAAAAAACCGTTATGAGTTAAGTTTAAGCTGATTTGGTCTAAGAGTTAATCCCACCATTGAGGCGGTTTCCCGAAAATCTTGCCTGTCTAGGTTGGAACCACTCAAAAACCTCCCCTAATTCCTGAACCTAATTCTTAAAACCTGATTCTTAAAATCTAGTTCTTAAATTATAGATGATTCAAATAAAAATACAGCTTCGACTACGCTCAGCTAACCCACACCGGCGGCTGAGCGTAGTCGAAGCCCTCTCTACAAATCATTTGAAACAACTATAATGCTTAAATTAGTGCCCCAATTATTGATCTGGATTTAGCGATTAGCTTGAAATTCAGCTAAAATCCGTGTCAAAGTGGGAATAGAAATTGGTTTACTAATGTACTCATTCATTCCAGCATCTAGACAAATTTGGCGATCTTCGGCTAAGGCATTGGCAGTAACTGCAATAATCCAAGGCTGCGGCTTTTGAGAAGCTCTGATGTGGCGGGTTGCGGTAATTCCATCCATTTCAGGCATCTGCATATCCATCAGAATTACATCATAAAATTTTTGCTCTAACATTGCTAAAACTTCCAAACCGTTATTAGCGATATCTGCCTCATAGCCTAGCTTGCGCAGGGTTAAAAGTGCGACTTTCTGATTGACTTTGTTATCTTCAGCCAAAAGAATCTTAATTTCCTGAGGTGACTCTGGTTGAGACTGTCCTGCATTAGTCTGAATTAGTTCTGCTTGAATGGTTACTTCTGGTATGAATTGTAGCTTTAGGGAGAAATAGAATGTTGATCCCTGTGTCGATTGGGACGCTAGCTCTTGATGACCTATATCATGATTTGAGGAATGCCATTCTGACGGCGGATTACCACCAATAGTGCCACAACTTTCAGCCCAAATTGAGCCTCCCATGAGATTTACCAAACTGCGACTAATGGCTAAACCTAAACCTGTACCGCCATATTTGCGATTAATAGAAGCATCCGCTTGGCTGAAGGGGTGAAACATTTGCGATAAATATTCTGGTCGAATCCCAATCCCTGTGTCTTTAATGGCGATTCTTAATTCTATATCACGATGATTTTCCCTAGCATTAGCATCATTAACACTTAGATTATTAGTATTTAGATTATTAGAATCATCATTTATCGCAGTAATTGTAATAGAAATATGACCTTTGGCAGTAAATTTTAAGGCGTTACCAATCAGGTTAAGTAAAATCTGTCTAATTCGTGTCGGATCACCTAAAAGTTTTTGCGGTACTTCAGGAGCAATCGAATATTCTAAGATAATGCCTTTAGCCTGTGCCTGTTTAGCAAACAAATGACAAATTGACCGAAGCATGTCCTGAAACGAGAAATCATAATAATCTAGTTGTAATTTCCCTGATTCAATTTTAGACAAATCAAGAATGTCATTAATAATTACTAATAAGGCATCACCACTATCTAAAATGGTTTGTACAATATCCCGTTGCTCTTCATCAAGTTCCGTGGTACTTAGCAGTTGTGCCATA
>JBIKNH010000004.1:0-45771 GCA_044358815.1 Pseudanabaenaceae cyanobacterium
TCCTGGTAATAGGTCTTTGACTCGTTCCCATTGGTCATCACGCAATGCGTAGCGTCGTGTTGTCATTGTCTTTGATTTGTTGCAAAACTACTCTCCTTACTTTACCTATTTGATGACACTCCCTAGGAAAGAATCAAGAACATAGTCTTAATCTTTGATCCACAATTCCCAAATAAAGAAAACTTAAGGGAATTAAACCAACCAAATCCCCTAAAATTACAACCAATCACCTCAAGCAATTACCTGAACTTAAGGACTACCCTATGAGCTATCGCATGTCCCGCCGTGCCTATGGCGAAACCTATGGACCCACCGTCGGCGATCGCCTGCGCCTCGCTGATACGGAACTGTTGATCCAAGTCGAGCAAGACTACACCATCTATGGTGATGAGGTGAAATTTGGTGGCGGGAAGGTGATCCGCGATGGCATGGGGCAGTCACCGATCCGTAATGCCGATGGGGCGATGGATCTAGTGATTACTAATGCCCTGATCCTGGACTGGTGGGGCATCGTCAAAGCAGATGTGGGGATCAAAGACGGAAAAATCGCCGCCATCGGTAAAGCTGGTAATCCCTACACCCAAGAAGGGGTAACGATTATCATCGGTGCTGGGACAGAAATTATTGCCGGAGAAGGGCGCATCCTCACCGCTGGAGGCATTGATACTCACATTCACTTCATCTGTCCCCAACAAATTGAAGTCGCCATTGCATCAGGAATTACCACCATGATCGGCGGCGGCACTGGTCCAGCCGTAGGTACAAACGCCACCACTTGCACCCCCGGACCTTGGAATATGTATCGAATGCTCCAAGCCGCTGATGCTTTCCCAATGAATCTGGGTTTTACGGGTAAAGGCAATTGCGCCCAACCGGAACCACTGATCGAACAAGTGGAAGCTGGAGCCATTGGTTTAAAACTCCATGAAGACTGGGGCACAACTCCCGCCACCATTGACACTTGCCTCGGTGTGGCGGATCAGTATGATGTGCAAGTGGCAATCCACACTGACACCCTCAACGAAGCCGGATTTGTGGAAAATACCATCGCCGCATTTAAGGGCAGAGTAATTCACACCTATCACACCGAAGGAGCCGGAGGTGGTCACGCCCCAGACATCATTAAAGTTTGTGGAGAAGCCAATGTATTACCATCTTCCACAAATCCCACCCGTCCCTACACCATCAACACCCTAGACGAACACCTCGATATGTTAATGGTTTGTCATCATTTAGATCCGAGCATTCCGGAAGATGTGGCATTTGCAGAATCACGCATTCGACGGGAAACCATTGCCGCTGAGGATATTCTCCATGATTTGGGGGCATTCAGTATGATTTCTTCCGATTCCCAAGCAATGGGACGAGTGGGAGAAGTGATTACCCGCACTTGGCAAACTGCTCACAAAATGAAGGTGCAGCGGGGCGTTCTGAATATTCCAGAATTGTCTAATCAAGTGGCGGATAATTCCAGAGCCAAGCGTTACATTGCCAAATACACGATTAATCCGGCAATTACCCACGGTATTTCCGAATATGTCGGTTCCATTGAAGTGGGTAAAATTGCAGATTTGTGTCTATGGCATCCGGCATTTTTTGGTGTAAAACCCGAACTAGTGCTCAAAGGTGGTTTTATTGCCTATGCTCAGATGGGTGACGCTAATGCTAGTATTCCCACGCCGCAGCCGGTCCACATGCGCCCCATGTTCGGGAATTATGGAAAAGCGATGACCAGCACCTCATTCACGTTCATGTCTCAAGCAGGAGTAGCAGGAGGTATTCCCGAAAAGTTGCAATTACAGAAGCATGTTCTACCAGTGCGTCAGATTCGGAACTTAAGCAAACGGGATCTGAAACTCAATGATGCTTTGCCACAAATTGAAGTTGATCCCGAAACCTACGAAGTCCGCGCTAATGGTGAATTACTGATTTGCGAACCTGCTTCGGTTTTACCAATGGCACAGCGTTATTTTCTGTTCTAGAATGCTGAGAATGCCTAGTGAGTAGATAGTTAGGGAGTGAATCATTGGGTATAAATAAAATTGTCACTAGGATTCTCTCCCTATCTAAACCTGTACCTCTAAAAGTGTAGGATTACTGTGATCCAAGCTAGCGGCATGGTGGGCTAACTGAGCCATAGACTGACATAAAATCGGATGCTGCCAATGGGGGGCAATTTCAGCCAGGGGAACCAACACAAAAGCACGTTCCACCATGCGGGGATGGGGCACAATCAGATCGGTGGTATTCAGAACCCAATCATCGTAAAGCAGTAGGTCTAAGTCTAGGGTTCTTGCCCCCCAACGTTCGCGCCGCTGTCGCCCAAATTGAGCTTCGATTTCTAACAAAGCTACCAGTAGTTGATGGGGTAATAAACTGGTTTGCAAAATGGCACAGCCATTTATATAGTCAGGTTGAGGGGCGCTGTGTGGTAAGGTCACTGCCTTGGTGCTATACCAGCGGGACACCTCCATTACCTGCACTGTAGATAAATCACCTAAAGCTTGCAGAGCCGCTTGAACCAAAGCCAAGGAATTACCCAAATTGCTTGCCAGATTACTGCCTAGGGCAATGGCGCAGGTATGGTAATTAATCCCTTGGTTAGTCCCTTGGTTAGTAGATTCAGTTAGAGCGGGAACCGTCGCCACTGGATCAAATTTGTCACCCTGCATATACACCAGCCTTAGTAACCGCCATAAATGATAAATATGTCTCATCAGAAAAATGGGTAGAAACCCCGTCCTTCTAGGACGGCTTTATATTGACATTGGTTGACTATAACCACAGAATAAACGCTACAATGTGAGAATGACACAAAAAGCTTTCAAGTACCGATTCTATCCAACTCAGGCGCAAGAAACCTTGCTTCGGAAAACGATGGGTTGCGCTCGATTAGTTTATAACCGCGCCTTAGCCGCAAGGACAGAAGCATGGTATGAACGACAAGAGCGAGTCGGATACCCTGAAACATCAACAATGCTAACCAGTTGGAAAAAACAAGAAGACCTGCAATTTCTCAATGAAGTTAGTTGTGTGCCATTACAACAAGGTTTAAGGCATTTACAAACTGCTTTTACTAATTTCTTCGCAGGAAGGGCAAAATATCCGACTTTTAAGAAAAAACATCACGGCGGTAATGCTGAGTTTACTAAGTCGGCTTTCAAGTGGAAAGATGGCAAAGTATTCTTAGCAAAATGTACTCAACCCTTGGATATTCGATGGAGTCGTGAATTCCCGGTCGGTGCAGAGCCGTCAACCATTACGGTGAAGCTTTCGCCCTCTGGACGTTGGACAGTTTCAATGTTAGTAGATGTTGAGATTGAAACATTGCCTGAATCTCCTAATCAAATTGGTTTAGATTTAGGTATTACTAGCCTGATGGCTTTGAGTAATGGCGAAAAGATTGCCAATCCTAAGACCTTTAAAGCTAAGCGCCGTAAATTGCGTAAATTTCAAAAAGTGCTGAGTCGTAAGAAGAAAGGATCTAACAATCGCCACAAAGCTAGATTGAAAGTTGCTAAAGTTCACGCTGAAATTAGCGATGCTCGTAATGATTTTCTTCACAAGTTGACAACTCGACTGGTTCGTGAAAACCAAGTGATTGCAGTCGAAGACTTGTCGGTGAAGAATATGGTCAAAAATAGCAAACTCGCTCTCTTGATTAGTGATGCTAGTTGGGGTGAAATTGTCAGACAACTGGAATATAAGTGCAACTGGTATGGTCGCACACTCATCAAAATTGGTCGTTGGTTCCCTAGCTCTAAAAGGTGTGGACATTGCGGTTATGTTGTCGATAAGTTGCCTTTAAACATTAGAGAGTGGGATTGTCCTAAGTGCAGTACACATCACGACAGAGATGTAAATGCTGCTAAAAATATTCTTGCCGCAGGGCTTGCGGTGAATGTCTGTGGAGCGACTGTAAGACCTTAACAGATTTACTCTGTTAAGGCTGGTGCTATGAAGTAGAAACCTAAGTCGTGAGTCTTAGGAATCCCCGTTGCTTTACTCGCGGGGTGGATGTCAATATCGCGCCTATTGCTGTCGAAGCCCCCTCTCCAAATTATTTCCAATAACTATAGTCTGTTGCGGTAGTTGCTCTGATTTAACCAACTCCGACTTACCCAATGCTTCAGCAATGGCTGCTCGATTCTCCATTACCTTAACAGTGATATTACCAACCACACCATAAGAGAACATCAAAATACTACGCTCCACCAAAATCCAAATCATCTAAACCTAACGCATGGAGCAACGCCGCAAATTTAATAGAAGTCTCCAACTGCTCATTATTAATTTGCGATTCTCCCACAATACCCGCCCCCGCAAACAATCGCGCTGTTTTACCCGTGATATATCCGGAACGAATTGCCACCGCTAAAACCCCCTCCCCTTGACGGTCCGCTCCTAAATGCACCCAACCTAACGGAGCCGCATACCACCCTCGATCACAAGCCTCCACGGACTGCATAAAATTCAAAGCTGCTTGCCGAGGTTCCCCACCCACCGCCGCCGTCGGGTGTAATTGCGCCACCAAATCAAACACCCCTAACCAAGGCTGATTGCGCCAAATTCCCTGCAACGGCGTATATAAATGCTGCACATTAGAGAGCTTCAGTAATGCTGGCAAATTCGGATAATTAACTTCCGCTCCCGCCGCTCGCAAACATTCTGCAATGGAACGAATTACAATCTGATGTTCTCGTAAATCCTTTTCGCTATCCTTTAACTGCTGCCCTAACACATCATCACTAACTAGGCTAACTCCCCGCTTAATGGAACCAGCCACCGCATCACTCTGTAAATGCACATCCGCACCGACCTGTTGGAACTGTAATAGCCGTTCCGGTGTTGCCCCTAAAAATACTTCATCAGTGCCCCAGTCCATCGCAAAAGTCATACAGTTGGGATAGTCACACCGCAACCGATGCAAAATCTCAAAGGGCATAAATTGCGACTCTGCTGCCACCGCCAACGCCCGCGCTAATACAACTTTTTCTAACTTGCCCTGCTCAATTTGTTGCAAAGCCTGCGCCACCGTCCCCCCCCAAGACTGTGCCGCTGCAATTTCCTGCACCCGCAAGCGTCCTGCACTACTAGAAACAGGTTGCACCACTGGCTGAGTCAAATCATGCCAACACTGTAATATACCTTCCCAAATTCCCTCTGATGTGTGATGGGGTTCAACGCGATAGTTTAAGCACATCATGCAGTCTGTAGCCGTTTGCCGCAGTAACCAGCGGGGCACAAACCAAGTTAAATGAGGAATCTGTCCATGATCAGGATCTGGGTAAAACGAAAAGCCCCCTAAAACATAAGTACCTAAATTCAAACCAGTGCTATGGGGATCTCCGGCGGTCAAAGCATGAGCCGCGACTTCTGCCATAAAATCTTGAGCCAACCGAAACCGATCACTAATATTATCGTCACTAATATTACTGTTAGTACTGTCGTTAATGCTGTGATTAACCTGGCTGTGATTGCTGTTACTCCTGAGATGGGGACTTGAATGTACAGTGGGATGCATAGTTGAACTAGCACCATGTACAGCTACACCAGAATCTAAATGCTCCGGATGATCTGCGGCTCCTGCCAAATGCTGACAAACCCACACCGACCCCGACCCCGCCAGGGTAAATCCATTACTGGGGTGTTGCCAATAAAAACTATAGTCGCGCTCTTTTTTATGACCAGCCAGAAACAACAGCCCATCATGACAATCCCAAGGCTGCCAAAAGCTAATTAAAACCGATGTTTGTTGTGCTTTGGCAGTCGCTAAACCCTTGCTGATTAACTGCTCTAAGGCAATTGGTCGAGGCTCGCTTCCCAAATTAATTGCTGGATACCTCTGCCGCAGTTGCATGATCGCCGTATGGTGAGAGTGCTGATATAGTCTTGATTTGAGTTTAACATTACAACCAATGGTAGTTCAAACCAAACTCCAATCCTATAAAGTACTGTCTCCAGAGGCTGCCATTTCCTGCAAGCGCTCTTGTTGATCTTGGGAAATACAGGTTTGGATTACATCCTCAATGTCACCATCAAGGGCGGTGAAAAGCGTAAAGTTTTGTCCTAAACGATGGTCTGTCAAGCGGCTGTCTTTGTAGTTGTAGGTGCGAATTTTCTCGGATCGCGCCCCTGTGCCCACCTGAGAGCGACGCATCGAGGTCACTGCTTCCTGCTGCTCCCGCAATTTAATTTCGTAGAGTTTAGCCCGCAAAATTTGCATTGCCCGCTCTTTGTTTTGCAACTGAGAACGCTCTTCGGTGCAGAAAATCCGAATCCCCGTCGGCTTGTGGAATAAGTCCGCTGCGGTTTCCACCTTGTTAACGTTTTGTCCACCCGCCCCACCGGACCGCGCCGTACTCATTTCAATGTCTTTGGGGTCAATTTCGATTTCAATGTCATCTACTTCAGGCATCACCGCCACCGTCGCCGTAGAGGTGTGAACACGCCCCGAAGCCTCCGTTGCTGGCACCCGCTGCACCCGATGCACGCCTGACTCAAACTTCAACTTGCTATAAACCCGATCCCCTTGAATTTCGAGGATTGCCTCTTTAAAGCCGCCCATTTCTGACAATGACTCACTGAGCATCTTGACCCGCCAACCTTGACGCTCGGCATAACGGGTATAGAGCCGCACCAGATCCCCCGCCCAAATTGAAGCCTCATCGCCACCGGTCCCCGCACGAATTTCCAACATGATGTTTTTATCGTCGTTGGGATCTTGGGGCAGCAGCAACACCTCTAATTCTTTTTCGAGGACTTCGAGTTTTGCCCCCAGGGTTGTCACCTCTTCGCTTGCCATTTCCCGTAATTCTGGATCATCAGCACTTTCTTTGAGTAATTGCTGCGCGTCGTTAAATTCCTGCTGCGCTTTACAGAAAATTTCGTAGGTATGCACGGTATTTTCCAGCGAGGCGCGGGTTTTCGCAATGCGCTGAAACTCACTGGGATCTCTAGCTACATCAGGATCAGCCAGACGACGGGTTAACTCGTGGAACGTCTGCTGGACTGACTCTAATTTTTTAACGAGGTAGGGGGCTGGCATACACGGACAAAGGGTAAAATCTAAACGAGGTGACGAGAATAAACAGTGCAGAAACGGCGCAATAACGGCAAAACAAACATCAAACAAATATCAAGTAAATATCAAACAAAGGACATCCCCCACTCGATCCGATGCATGGAGGAATGGGGGTTTTATGCTTGACATAATGACTCTCGACAAGTTCTGGGCAAGATCCTGATTACAAGATCCGGACTATTTATTCTTGTCAGCCATTTTGTACTTACGCAAGAAGCGTTCCACACGACCTTCGGTGTCAATAATCTTTTGGGTGCCGGTGTAGAAGGGGTGATTGCCAGACCAGAGGTCAACGTGCAATTCAGGCTTGGTAGAACCGATGTGAGCAACGACTTCACCGTTACAGATCACTTTGGCATCGGGATACCACTTGGGGTGAATATCAGACTTAGGCATAGTGGCTTGGCTATTCTTGGGATTTGATCTAAAACTTTAGCTTGCCTAGTCTATCACGGTTTTGACTGAATCGTGCTGTTTCCCTCTGGCTTTGCTCCTGAGTTTACTTTAGGGTTTGCCTTTCGGTTTGCTTTTAAGTTTACTTATTAGATGTATAGGTTTGGTTAGCCCATTGCTGACAGATTGAATTACCACAAAGTGTGGGGCTTAAATCCAGGGATAAAAACAGGGAATAACGCTATGATTGTTAACCAATGATTGGCAACCAATAGTAAAGGGAGCGGTTGATCTTTACAAGATTACTGCCGCAATTTTATCAACCTCAAACCTCTTAGCTCCATGACCACACCCCAGGGACAAAAACTCTACGAAGGCAAAGCGAAAATTCTTTACGCCACCGATCAGCCGGACGTTTTGCTCACCTATTACAAAGATGATGCGACCGCCTTTAATGCTCAGAAAAAAGGCTCCATCGCCCATAAGGGGGAGGTTAACTGTGCGGTGGCGGCGCATATCTTCCAGTACTTAGCTCAGCGGGGCATTCCCACCCACTTCATCGCCCAAACTGCCCCCGACCAAATGCAAGTGATTAAGGTGCAGATTGTGCCGATTGAGGTCGTGGTGCGTAACATTGCGGCGGGCAGTATTTGCAAGCGGTTGGGGTTAACTCAGGGTCAGGTTTTAGCCCAGCCCCTAGTGGAATTTTTCTATAAAGATGATGCCTTGGGCGATCCCCTGATCACTGAGGATCACATCGCCTTATTGAATCTGGCTACCCCTGAACAGGTGCAAGAACTGCGTCGCCTTGCCTTGCAAATCAATACTGAACTGAAAGAATTTTTTGGGCAATGTCGCTTGATCCTTGTAGATTTCAAAATTGAAATTGGGCTAGATCCCCAAGGAAAATTAATTTTGAGCGATGAGATTAGTCCTGATACCTGCCGCCTGTGGGATCAAGATAATGCCGATCCCCAAGGCAGGATTTTGGATAAGGATCGGTTTCGGCAAGATTTGGGCAGCGTGGCTGAAGCTTATCAAACGGTTTTGGAAAGAGTTTTGGCGCTAGTAAAGACCAACTCAGCACCATAGAATGAATCCCAGAATGAACCCCAAAAGTGGAGCTAAATCATGGGGCTAATAGCCAATGTGTCAAGATGCGTCATGCCCGATCCTTCCCCAACCCATCATAATGGGCACTTTTTACCTGACTCCTGCGATCTGTAACTCATTCTTATACTCGTCTAGCTATGGTATTTAGCTACGGTATGAAGATGCTCTAGCAGAGGTCATTAACCAATGCCAGTAATTCATTGAGTGTCAGTAACTCATTGATTCGATGATTGTCCCATCCCAGACGGTGCCACCCGCCGGGCATACCAGTAACATTGAGATTCTCCTGCTTATGCGTTTTTTCCTTACCCGCCCTCAAAACTTTGTGTTAGCTAGTGCAGTGGCGGCTATGCCCCTGACAGTTACTTTATTAGTGCCTCTGACCGCTAGTATGGTGGCACTGTTGCCCTCGGCTGCCCTAGCCCAATCTACACCTCAGCCCACCCCGAAACCAACCCCAACTCCGACACCTGCAACTCCTAACCCCTCTGTGGGTAATACCCCTATCAATCCCAATCTTGGGAATCCCAGCAATACACCTACTGTGCCCAGTGTGCCCTTAGGGGGTGGTTCGGGATCACCTCTGTTTCCATCCGGTAATGCGACACCACCTCAGGAGCCATTGATTTTAGTCAGTGAGATCGTGGTGCGCACCCCTGACGGACAGCCTCCCCTAGATCCGAAGCTAGAATCAATTTTTTATGGGGCGATCACCAGCAGACCTGGCACCGTAACCACCCGATCCCGCTTGCAAGAAGATATTAATGCGGTATTTCGGACGGGTTATTTTTCGCCTAACATCCAAGCGGAACCAGAGGACACAGAATTAGGGGTCAGAATTGTCTTCTCGGTACTGCCGAACCCCATCCTCAAAACCGTGAAGCTAGAAGGGGCGACAGTGGTTACCCAGGCTGATATTGATAGAATTTTTGAATCTCAATATGGTCAAGCGATTAACTTAAACCAGCTAAAAGATGCGGTTGGCGAAATCGAAAAGCTATACAAAGATCGTGGCTACGAACTGGCAAAGGTGCGCGGTGTCAAACCCGATGACAATGGCGGTTTAACCCTGAGCATTGCCGAGGGTCAAATCGAAGATATTCGCGTGTCGTTTATTGGTGAAGAAGGCAAAACCACCACCCCTGACGGTAAACCAGTCCAAGGTTATACCCGTCCGTTCATCATTACCCGTGAATTGCGGATGAAGGCTGGGGACCCCTTGAACCGTAATGCTTTGCAGTCGGATATGCAACGGGTTTTTGGCTTGGGCTTATTTGAAGATCTCAATGTGTCCTTTGCCCCTGGTAATGATCCCGACAAGGTGGTGGTGCAGCTTAATGTTAAAGAGCGCAATAGTGGCTCCATTGCCGCTGGGGCTGGTTTGAGTTCTGCCACAGGTTTGTTTGGTACGTTGAGTTTCCAACAGCAAAACCTAGGCGGTAATAACCAACGGATTGGTTTAGATACCCAAATCGGTGAACGGGAATTACTCTTTGACTTGAACTTTACCGATCCTTGGCTGGCGGGTGATCCTAACCGGACATCTTTCTCAGCGAATATCTTTAATCGGCGGGTATTTAGCTTTGTGTTTGATAGCCCTGTTGGGATTGGCACCAACAACGATACTCCCCGAATTAACCGCTACGGTTTAGGGTTTAGTTTCTCCCGTCCTTTGGATGAGTCTCAGCGCACTACGGCTTCGGCAGGGTTACGGTACGAGAGAGTTGCCATCACCGATAGCGCAGGCACGGTACAACCTTTTGACAGTCGGGGTAATCCTTTGTCTACCAGTAGTACTGGTCAAGACGATTTGTTGTTGTTACAGTTTGCTCTAGCAACAGATCGCCGCGATAATGCAGTGCGCCCCACATCCGGCAATGTATTCCGTATTGCCAGTGAGCAGTCTGTCCCCATTGGCAATGGCAGCATTTTCATGAATCGGTTACGGGCTAGTTATAGTCATTTCGTCCCTGTTCAATTTACTAACTTCAGTGAAGGTCCTCAAGCCTTGGCTTTTAATCTCCAGGCGGGTACGGTGATGGGTACACTGCCTCCCTATGAAGCCTTCCAGATTGGCGGTAGTAACTCGGTGCGCGGCTGGGATGAGGGTAAAATCGGCAGTGGGCGCAGTTTTGCCATTGCTTCGGCGGAATATCGGTTCCCAGTGTTTAACATCGTTGGCGGGGTATTGTTTGCGGACTACGGCACAGATTTAGGCTCTGGCAGTGCTGTACCAGGTAATCCTGCTGCTACCCGTAACAAACCTGGTAGTGGTGGCGGCTATGGCGTGGGCTTGCGGATTCAAACCCCTCTAGGCTCCATCCGTGTGGACTATGGTTTTAGTACCAGCGGCTCATCACAGTTTAGTTTCGGCTTAGGTGAAAAATTCTAGCCTTGTTTGATTCCCCCTAGCCCCTCTTATCTAAGGGGGGAATGGAGAAAAAATCTTCCCTTATTTAAGGTCCCTTATTTAAGGGGAAATGACAGAATAACCTCCCCCTTAGTAAGGGGGATTAGAGGGGGATCGCCACCAATTTTTGAGCTTTCAAATTTTCTTTTAATCATAGTCATGACCACCATCGCCCATCCTTTCACGATTTCTGGCATTGGTTTACATAGCGGGATGCCCATCAGTGTGACGGTAGCCCCAGCAGAGTCCGGTAAGGGACGTTATTTCGTTTGTGGTGAGCATCAACTAGCAGCCCAAGCACGGGCGGTGGTCGCCAGTCAATTGTCTACGGAACTCCGTACCAGTGCAATGGCAGTGCGTACCGTAGAACATTTACTTTCGGCGTTGTTTGCTTCGGGGGTTGAAGATGCCTGTATTACGTTTACCCCAGAGGCGGCTATTAGGGAGAATCTAGGTAATCAGCCGATCCAAGTGGAAGTACCAATTTTGGATGGTTCTGCGCTGCCTTGGGTGCAGGCAATTCAAGAGGTGGGTTTGAGTTCAGGGGTAAATGGGATAAATGTGCCGCCTGACCATGCTGCCCCTAGATTAGTGGATTTGCCGGAACCGATAACGGTGCAGCAGGGGGATAGCTTTGTGACGGCAATTCCAGCGCCTCAACTGCGGCTCACCTATGGCATTGATTTTCCAGGTTCGATCATTGGTGAGCAATGGTTTAGCTGGTCCCCCAAAATTACTGAATTTGCGGCAGCTTTTGCCCAAGATATTGCTCCTGCTCGGACTTTTACCCTAGCTCAGTACATTGAGCCGATGCGTGCCCAAGGACTCATTAAAGGCGGTAGTTTAGACAATGCCATTGTTTGTGATGGAATGAAATGGGTCACCCCAGACCTGCGATTTGATAATGAACCCTGTCGGCACAAACTTTTAGATCTCATCGGGGATCTCAGTCTGCTAGGATTTTTACCCAAGGCACATATATTGGCCTACAAAGCTAGTCATCACTTACATACAGAATTTGCCCAGCGGTTGCTGGCATCAGTTGGGCCCTAAAGGAAACCATGACCTCTAATTCTTCATCTAACGCCACCGTTGCTAGTCCTACTAATCCCGTTCCTAACACTCCTACATCTAACACTTCTGTTGCCGATCCGGTAGGGACTCCAGGGGTTAAGTTGCCTTTGGAAATTATGGACATTCAGCAGATTTTGCCCCACCGTTACCCGTTTTTGTTGGTGGATCGGGTGATTGCCTATGAACCTGGAGTTTTAGCCACTGGGATCAAAAATGTCACGATGAATGAGTATTTTTTCCAAGGACATTTTCCGATCAAGCCGATTATGCCTGGGGTGTTGATTGTGGAAGCGATGGCTCAGGTGGGTGGCATTGTTTTAGGACAATTACCAGGTTTTGAGGGACAGTTGGCTTTATTTGCGGGAATTGATGGGGTGCGGTTCCGTCGTCCGGTGGTGCCAGGAGACCAGCTAGTGATGACCAGCGAGTTAATCAGTGCCCGCAAGCGTTTTGGCAAAATGAAGGCTAAAGCCACCGTAGATGGTCAGCTAGTGTGTGAAGGTGAGTTACTATTTTCCCTAGTTGATGTTTAGTTGATGTTTCTAGGCGAGCTAATTGTTTGACCTCTGGCATGAGATCCCACTCTGTAAGATGCCACGGGATGCCACTCTATCAACTCTAAAGAGCCGCCACAATCATTAACACGATGATTAAAATAACTGCCATCAAACCCTAACGACTTGTTTTTGGTGACTGGTTTTCCTGACTGGTTTTAGTGACTGTTTTTTTGTGATTGTTTTCTTAGCTTAAATTTGTACGATAACTTACACGAGCGAAATTTTTTATGCCTGTGTCTTCTGCGCCTGTACCGGATTTGATTCACCCCACCGCAATCGTTCATCCCAATGCGCAGCTTCACCCCACTGTCAGGGTCGGTGCTTATGCCGTGATTGGCGATCAGGTCCAGATCGGTGCGGATACTATCGTGGGTCACCATGCCATCATTGAGGGCTGTACAGAAATTGGGGAGCGGAACCAGATTTTTCCAGGGGCGGCGATTGGTTTAGAATCGCAGGATCTCAAGTATGTTGGTGGTCGTACCCATGTCAGAATCGGTAATGATAACCGGATTCGGGAATATGTCACGATTAACTCTGCCACTGCTGATGGGGAATATACAGAGATTGGCAACCAAAATTTACTGATGGCGTATGTCCATGTAGCCCACAACTGTGTAATCAAAGATCAAGTGATTGTGGCGAACTCGGTGGCGTTGGCGGGTCATGTGATTATCGAGTCCCAAGCGCGGATTAGTGGCGTGTTGGGGGTGCATCAGTTTGTACATATCGGGCGTTTGGCGATGGTGGGGGGCATGAGTCGCATTGAACGAGATGTGCCGCCCTATATGATTGTGGAAGGTAATCCCTCCCGCACCAGAGGACTAAATCGGGTTGGTTTAGAGCGGGCTGGGGTCGATCCTGACAGTCAGAATTTATTGAAAGAAGCCTATCGGTTGTTATATCACCGCCCTGATCTAGCTTTTCGCGATGCTTTAGAGCAGTTACCTGGTGTGCAAGACAATCTCCATGTGCAGCATCTGTATGAATTTCTTAAGGCTTCTTTGGGGGGTGAGGGACGGCGTGGACCTGTTCCAGGGAAAGGCTAATTAACAATAATTAATTACCACTACTCACTCACTATCAACCTATCAACCGCCCCTATTGAGGTTAATCTCTACAGTCAGATTTAGGGTCTCTAATGGTTTTAAATTAGGTGGTTTTCGGTTGGGTTGCCAGCGCCATATCTTATCGACTATTTGATCCTTGGTACTTGCTGCTAGGGACTCTGGAACAACACTATTTTTAATTACCGTGATTTGGACTACCTGCGGCTTAGTGCCATCATCTCGCAAACTAATCTCTAGGGTAATTTTTCCCTGAGAACCTGTCCCCAAGGCTAACCCCGCCCTATAACGCAAATACTGCTCTAAATTAGCAGCTAACTCAGGATTACCGCTCAGGTCGCGCACTGTGACCCCATAGCTTAGATTATCAGTGCCTCGTCTAAAGCGCCGATCAGAGATAGTATCAGGAATACTGGAACCAGTAGTTACTGGATTAGGATTGATTGACTCAGGGACTGGTTGACTATCTGCCCGTTGTCTAGGGGACCCAGCAGAGCCACCATTAGCCAATCTTCCAGTAGGAGCCGCCGCCGCAACCGGAGGGGCAGAAACTTGGGAACTGGCATCGGGTTTGGTTACGGGTTTTGCAGGTGCATTTTCAGGGGCGATCTTACTATCGGACTGCTCAAAAGATGGGGATGGGGTAAGGGCGATTTTTGGTAATTGGTCGGTGCTAGGTGCTGCCATAGAGTCAGATTTACGATCTTTAGCCACACTGGGGGCAGAATCTAGCCGATCGCCGGAATTTTCCAGTGGTTGCCTTTGCCCTGAGGGATTAACTGTGACACCATTAGCGGATTTGGGTGTAGTGTCCGGTGGGCTATTTGGGTTATTGGCTTGATCCGCAGACTTGGCGCTAGGTTGTTCTGGGGAAATAGCGACTTTTTGAGAGTTACCGTCTTTGGGTGTGGCATTTTCTGACTGATTGGATTTGTCAGTGTTTTGACCAGGATTTTGCTCAACCTTAGTTGCCACCGAAAATTGGGGTGAATCCTGTGGTGCTGGCATTAACACCCGCATCGTTGCCCAAGTCAGCCCTGCTAAAGTCACCGCCATCGCTAGGATGTTTAACCATGACCAGTGCCACCGCGCTACTTTGACCTCAAAATCTGGCAATAGCACCACTGTTTCATTGAGGGTGTCAAGGTGATCATTCAAATCACACCATTGCAAAAGCGATAAATTTAAGGGCGGTAACCCAGACTGTTCTGGCAAGCAATACCCTAAGTCAGCGCTGAGTAAACTTAAATCATCCCGTCCCAACCATTGTTGCTGAGTTTCCCCTAAAGCTGTCACTAAAGCCATAAATTGCTGGGCATTGCCGCGAATTACTTGCCGCGATCGCCCGCCAGTCGTGGCAGCAAGTCGTAACCGAAATTTGACTGGATGTACCGCTTTAACTGCGCTCCATTGTCCCAAAGCCGAAACCTCTGCCCATAGATCCAGGGCACAGGTGGGGGATTCATAGTGGAAGCGCAACCGTTCCATATGTCAAGGTAAAAGGTAAAAGGAAAAGGGAAAAACAGGGGTATGGGGGGGGTAGGGCTGTGGGTTGGTTTTGGTGGTCAAGTTTTGGCGGTTAAACTGCGTTCTAGTAATGCACTCCATAAACGCTTTGCTCCCAATGGCACACTGTAAAACCATAGGTCTATTAATAATTTTAAAGCGAGGGTTTCGGTTCCATCGTCAGTAACAGATTTGGTAACGGGTTTAGTCGCGTTCTTGGTAGTTGTTTTGGTAGGGGTTTGGGGCGCAGGCTTATGAAGTGGTTCGGGGGATTCCTGATCATTGCTGTGAATCCGTTCTTGATAAAAAGTATAAAAACTGTCCAGGTAGTCCCCAATCAGAGGCGCTTGATAGAGGGGGCGTTTGGTACGGCTGAAGTTTTCTAAAGCGGTGACGGCTTGGCGGATTTGTGGCTGATACCGTCCCGCTAAATGGGCACAAATCAAAGTCATGGCGCGAGCTTCATCGAGATCTAGTTTTTTCCGTCCGCCCTTGCCCCGTCGTAATGGACTGGACTGCCGCCACCGCCACAGGGTAATCCGATCCCCTAAAACATCCCCTAAACCCAAAACCTGCGCTGCTTGTAACACATCATCGGAGGAAATCTGTGCCAGAGCCTCCAATGCCAACAGCACCAAATCTAGATGGGCTTTCATGGCTTGTAATTGCACTGGGTCCTGTGCCGGATCATCAACCGATGCCGATGTTTTAGCTTTACTAACAGAATCGCTAATAGGATCAGAGGGCATCATGGCAAGCAATGGATATTAGGGGAAATGTTAGCGCGTGATTGATATAGTTGTTTGAAATCATTTATAGAGGTGGCTTCGACTACGCTCAGCCATCGCCGCGAGTTAGCTGAGCGTAGTCGAAGCTATATTTTTATTTGAATTATCTATACATCGCACTGGTTGGGGTCTTAACGGAATCTCAACCTTGAAACTGCTTCCCATGAAACTCAGCATACCGACCACCTTGGGCTAAGAGGGTGTCATGGTTGCCAGATTCGACAATTTGTCCCTTTTCTAAGACCAAAATATGATCGCTGTTGCGTACCGTTGCTAGACGATGGGCAATCACAAACACGGTGCGCCCTTGCATTAGCCGCTGTAAGGCTTCTTGCACTAAACTTTCGGATTCGGCATCGAGGGCGCTGGTGGCTTCGTCTAGGATCAAAATTTTCGGATCATGCAGCACTGCCCTAGCAATAGATAACCGTTGCCGCTGTCCACCGGATAAATTCACGCCGCGCTCACCCAGCCATGTATCATAGCCTTCCGGTAACTGACGAATGAAATCATGGGCGTTGGCAATTTTAGCGGCTTCAGCAACGGCAGCGGTGTCATAGTCCAATTTACCAAAGGCGATATTAGAGGCGACTGTACCAGAAAATAACAGGTTTTCTTGGGGCACAATGGCGATTTGACGACGTAGACTTTGCAGGGACACATGGCGGATATCATGCCCATCAATGGTGATTTTGCCGCTGGTGGGGTCATAAAATCGCATCAACAAATTTACTAAACTGGTTTTCCCTGCCCCAGAAGCCCCTACCAAGGCGATCACTTTCCCAGGGGCGACGGTGAAACTCACATCTTGCAGGACGGGACGCTCGGACTGATAGGAAAAACTCACCCCATCATAGGTAACTTCCCCTTGCACTGGGGGCAAAGCCGGAGCCGCTGGATCATCGGTGATTGTCGGTGCAACTGCAAAAATTTCTACAATGCGATCACAGGAAGCCTCGGCTTGTTTGACTTCGTTGTAGTTGCTGGTAACTAAAACAATGGGGTCGATTAACAGCGCCACACTTGCCCCAAATGCCACAAACTGCGGACCAGTGAGTTTACCTTGGGAAATCAACCACGCCCCTAGCACAAAAAATACGGTGATGCCCATCGCTTCGAGAAAGCCAATCACGGGATATTGGATGGCGCGAATTTTATCGGTGGCAAATTTGCGGATGCGATTTTGTTGGGCTTCTTGGCGAAATCGGGCGATCTCGTAATCTTCCGTGGCAAAGGCACGAATTAACCGAATTCCCGCAAAAACCTCTGACAATAACGAAGCTAAATTAGAAACTTGATCTTGACTGCGACGGGAAAGCTCTAGCATTCTTTCCCCAAACCAACCGATTAATAAGCCAATAATCGGCGCGACGAGTAACGTGGTGATCGTCAATAGCCAATTGAGATAGAGCATGTATGCCAGCACAAGCAGCAATTGCAGCACTGACGGCACGAACTGATGGAAAAATTTGCCCACCACTTCACCAATGCGATCAATATCCTCGGTGAGGCGATAGGATAAGTCCCCCGTGCGGGATTCGGCAAAATAATCTAAATCGAGCCGTTGCAGATGGCTAAACACATTGACCCGTAATTCCATCGCCACAGACAGCGCCGCCTTTGCCATGAGGGTATCTTGACCAAACTGGCATAAACCACGAATCACAAACATGCCCATCGTAAACAGGGCGATTTGGATAATTCCGGGTACATCACCGCGCCCAATGGCATCAGCGACCCGCCCCAAGATTTCCGCCAAAATGGGCATGGTGCTAATGAATCCCACCGTACACAAAAAAGCTTGGATAATCAGGCGGCTTTGGCTTTTGAGGTAGGGCAAGATGTGCCAATAAGAGGAGCGGCGGGCAGTTTTACCACCTTGGGGAGCACTTTGGGGGCGATGGTTAGTCAAAGCGTTATGCAAAGCAAAATACCGTTACGTTTGAAATAGGACTAATCAATCAGTGTGCCATTTAGTGGGTTCATTAGTGGCAAGTTGTGGGTAAGTTTGTCCTCAAATTTCTGCATTGTAGTCATTTCATTTGAAACTGATTATGGGTTGTTTTCAAATGATAGGCTTTATGCCAAAGCGATGAAAAGCTAAAATATCTATTAAAATATCTATCAAGCAAAAGGTGTAGATCTCCGACTTCTTTAAGAAATCAGAGATCTGCCGTATAGGTCAAAATTGACAATCAAACCTATACGGCAGTTGTATTCTCTTCCGCTTCTAGTGATTATTGGGAGTTTCACGCCTCAACTACTGATTCCTACGCCAATGGTACTGCTGTGATGGGTTAGATTTAAAGCCAACTTCTCGGCAGGAGCAGTGACAGCCGTGCCCCTTGAGTTCGAGATGACTAGTGGCTTAGGGATTTTGGGTGGTGCTTGGTTGTTGCGTAGACACCTCCAGAATAGAGTAAAGAAGGTTTAGGGATCTCATATAGCGCGATCGCCTCTTTAATCTCTATGACAGTAAAGGGCGAGCGTAATTAAATTCACATTGACAATTGATACTTAAAGTGTCATGATCAAACTAACAAAACCCGCCAAGGCTATGCGAAAGTATCCTCAAACTGTGCGGGTTCCTTACTTTTATAGGTGTAGATGTCACGTGATTTCACGAAGCCTGCCAAAAGTTTTGTCGAGCAGGTGCAATTGCTTCAATCACAGGGCATGATTGTCAATGACGTGCAGGAATCAATTTTTTATCTTCAGCACCTTAATTACTACCGACTTAGTGCTTACTGGCTGCCTTTTGAGTTAGATCATAAGACTCACCAATTTAAGCCTGACACAAAATTTGAGGATGTCCTTAGGCTTTACATTTTTGATCGAGAACTTCGGTTGTTGGTGTTAGATGGTATTGAACGTATAGAAGTGTCAGTGCGTAGTCAATGGGCATATCAACTAGCAATCTTGCATCATCCTCATGCTCATCTTGACTCACAATTATTTAATCCTCGGTATTGGCGGAAAAATTTAGATGATCTGGCGCAAGAGGTTGATCGCTCACAAGAGACTTTTATTCATCATCTACAAAATACTTATAACGAACAGCTACCGCCAGTTTGGGCTGTCTGTGAGGTTATGTCTATTGGATTGTTGTCACGATGGTATAGCAGTTTGAAGCCTTATCAAACCCGTTCGGCGATCGCCAAGGTTTATAAAATCAATGATTTTGTTTTAACTTCATGGATTCACCATCTATCGATAGTGCGTAATTTTTGCGCTCATCATTCACGTCTATGGAATCGAGAATTTTCAATTACACCAGCTTTACCAAAAAGCAAAAATAATGCGCTCGCTGGTCAGTTGGTGCAGCAGCCTCATAACAAAATCTATAACACTTTGGTGATCTTGTTATACTTTATGGATACGATCGCCCCCAATCATCATTTGCGATCGCGCCTGCTCAAGTTACTTTCTGGGCATCCAGAGAGATTAGCTGCTATGGGTTTTCCTGTAAATTGGCAGCAGATGAGTATTTGGCAAGATGTCGTATAAAGCGATCACCTCTTTAATCACTGTAGCGTTAATAATTTTATTCCGATTCCCATACAGGAAATTTTTGCATCACTAATTCAAATAACACACTACTTTCGTGCCATCGAAGCCAACGCTGTAAATTTAGATAAGAACTGGCATTAAACCATTCAATATCCACATAAGCGAACTGCCTCACAAAGGGGAAAACTGCTACATCAACCAAGGTTTGCCGATCGCCTATTAAAAATTGACTATTCACAGATTGACTATGATCACAAAGTTTCCGCTCTAAAATTTTTAGAAACTCTTCCGCTTGTTGACGATAAAACTCAGGGGATTGCTCAGGAAACCGATTAGCATATTTGTAGCGATCAAGCGCTTGTTTAAATTCGCGATCATTGGTAGTAATAAGTTGATTGGCGATCGCTAGATCATCATCTGATAAGTTCCCCCAATTTAGCGGATCATTTTGTTGGAGCGCCCAGCGCATAATATCTAAACTCTCTTCTAGCACCATAAAATTTTGAGACGCATCAAAGATCTGCATCACAGGTGTAGTTCCCTTAGGGGAAATTTCCAGCATTTCTTTTGGCTTATTTTTTAGAGAAACTTCTCTCAGTTCATAGGTAATCTCGGCATAGGCAAGCGCCATCCTTGCGCGAATTGCATAGGGGCAACGCCGAAAAGAATAAAGAATAGGTAAACGCATATCTGGAGCAATGTAAGCCAATAAAAAATAGAATGACTACCCACTAAGAATAATGCTGACATGAGAGCAAGAAATTACACTAGTGACTTCCTCTTATTGAGGGAAGAAATCAAAAAGAGGAAGTAAACGTCTTCCCTTGTGTACTAGTTACTTTGAGTTATGGCGATCCCTCAGTTTGGAGCCTGTCAAAACCTACAAGGTTAACCAACTAAAAACATCACTAGCCGTAATTTGCCAATTCTCTAAGCCTGTCAAAACGGTCAGTGGTTGCTGAGGTTCGGTATTAGCAAAATAAATCTGGGTTGAGCCGTTCTGGAAAACCATGATCGATTTGGTAGCAGGATCAATGAGCCAACCGATTTCGCTGCCTTCTTTCAAGCAAAATAGAATTTTCTCGATTACTAAAATGGAAGATTGCTCAGGAGAGAGAATTTCGATGATCCAGTCGGGGGGATGCTGGAATAGATTACTGATTTCACCATCAGGATCGAGGGGCAGATTTTGCCAGCGGACTACGGCGATGTCTGCAACGATGGAGCGTCCCGCAAAGGTACAGCGTAGTTCGGTCAGTGCTAGGGCAATTTTGGACTCTTCAGCAACTAGATCAATTGCTCTGGCAAGACGGGTTTGGAGTCGGCTATGTTTTCCTTTAGGCATGGGCTTTTGGGTGATGAGTCCGTGGGCAAATTCGCTGGCGGGTTCGGTTTCAGGAAGGGCAAGAAATGCCTCTAGGGAAAGCGTTTCTGCTCTGTCAATGGTGGCGATCATGGTTATAACTCCACTGAAAATTTATAAAATAATTCTCTAAAATAATTCTAGATCTTCAACCTCTTTGAGAAGTCGAAGATCTGGATTTTCTGACTATGCTTTAGTCACTAATTGCCTTCTCTCCCACAAAAGATAACACCGCCGGACCCGTCATCAAAATGTGATTAGAAGTTTCATCCCATTGAATCCGCAGATCACCGCCAGGGAGATTTACGGTACAGGTGCGATCTGCTAAATCATTCAACACGGCAGCCACAACGGAAGCACAGGCTCCAGTACCACAGGCTAGGGTGGCTCCTGCACCCCGTTCCCAAACTCGCATTTTCAGATAATTACGATTCACAACTTCGATAAATTCTGTATTGGTGCGTTTGGGGAATACCGGATGATGCTCGAATTGTGGTCCGATCTGAGCCAAATCAATGGTGGCAACATCAGGCACAAATGTGATGCAGTGGGGATTGCCCATACTAACGGTGGTGACGTGCCAAGTTTGGTCAGCGACGGTGAGCGGTAGATTGACCACTGACTGATCGGGTGTGCCCAAGGTGGTGGGAATCTCGGCGGCAATGAGGTAAGGTGTGCCCATGTCAACGGTGAATTGACCATCGGCATCAAGGGTGACGACAATTAAACCAGCGCCAGTGTGGACAGGATATTTGCCGTCAGTGGTGGCAATACCCAAGTCTTGCATAAATTTAGCGAGGCAACGGATGCCATTACCGCACATTTCTGGCTCGGAACCATCGGAGTTAAAGATCCGCATTTGATAGCCATCGGTTCCGCCCAATAGGAAAATCACGCCATCAGCCCCAATGCCAAAGTTACGGTCACACCATGCCACGGCTTGGGAGGGGGAAAGGATTGGCTCCTCGGTGTGGCGATTGTCTACAAGAATGAAGTCATTGCCTAAGCCTTGATATTTGCGGAATGAGATGGTCATGGGTTTAATTGTTTGGATGGTTGAGAATTTTGATGTAATGGGGTATGAGTTAATTATTAGGGATCAGTGGCTAAAAGTTTTAGGTTAATGGATCAGATGCTCTAAAAAACTAGTTCCATGAGGGAAAGGGATTGAGACTTACGGAGAGTCAAATTTGGTCTCATCCTTCAACCTCTTCTAACAAGCTGGACAAATGGGAATAAGGTTTTCTCTTATTCCCATTTGTTCCTTTTTTGGGATAGGTAATGTACTGAGATTGCAGAAGTAACATTGCGGAAGTAGTCTAATGATGAGAGATTCTACAATTTTTGCATAAGTCCTATGTATACTGAAAGAATAAATCTTTAACAAGAATTTCTCATGGATATCATTACACCACTTGTGAGTTTTCTGACTCCCCATTTGCCTACGCTGTTGGGCTTAGTGAATAAGGCTTTGGGCAAAGGGGCTGAGAAGTTAGGTGAAAAAGGGGCTGAGGAAATTTTCAAGAAGTTATCCCCCCATTTGGAGGCTAAACCCAGTGCTAAGGAAGCGGTGGTTGATGTGGCGAAAAACCCTGAAGATGCGGATGGTTTGGCAGCGTTGCGGGTGCAGTTAAAGAAAATTCTAGAAGCTCCTGAAAATGCGGCTTTGAAGGCGGAAATTGCTAAGATTTTAGAGGGAGAGGAGGCAACGGCACAGGGCAAGTTTAATGTGAATGCTCAAGGCGCAAATATTGGTGCAATTGGTGATCACGCTAAGGTTGACATGAATTTTGGCAGCAAGTCCTAAATTGATGAGTTAACCGATGAGTGAATCTAAATATAGTGTTAATGCTCAAGGTGCGAATATTGGCGCAATTGGCGATCATGCCCAAGTTACCCAGAATTTCACTCAAAATATTTATCTGCAATCGGTGGATTATCAGCGATTGGTGGAGCAGATTCGGGAAACTCAGGAAAGTTTGGCAGATGTGCCAGATTCTAAACCAGAAAGGCGTTTGAAACTGGCTGAGAAACTGCAAGAACTGGAGGCGCAGTTAGAGGAGTTTAAGGCTAACGTTTTTAAGCTCTATGAAACTTTTACTAAGATTGAGATTAATACGGAACGGTTAAGGCTGGCGAAGGCGCATTTTGATCGCGGGGAATTTCGTGAGGCGGATGCGGTGCTGAAGGCGGCGGAGATGACTGAGGATCTCGATAAGCTGATCGAGAGGGAGCGGCAACTGGATCGCCAAAGGGACAATGTGCGGGACAGTAGAGCACAGATTGCCAACGAGTTTTTAATTAAGGCGCGGCTCTGGTCAACTTTTTATGACCAACCGCATCGTTTAGAGCAAACTTGCGAATATTTTGAAGAGGCTTTACGGGCGGCGCGGACAGCAGTAAACCTGTTTGAATATGCAAAGTTTTTACAAGAGCATTACAAACTAAAACGAGCCAAACAACTATATCAGGAGGCTCTAGAGATCTATCGCGAATTGGCAAAGCAGAATCCTGCTACTTTTCTACCCTATGTGGCAAATACGCTGAACAATTTGGCAGTTTTGCATAGTAATACCAATAAAATGGCGAGCGCCCTCTCGGAATATCAGGAAGCGCTAGGGATCTATCGTCAATTGGCAGAGGATAATTCTGCGACTTTTCTGCATTACGTTGCAGTAACGCTGAACAACTTGGGGATTTTACATACTGATACTAATGAAACGAAGAGTGCCCTCTTAGAATTGACCGAGGCACTAGAGATTAGACGCAAATTGGCAGACCAGAATCCTGCTACTTTTCTGCCAAATGTGGCAAGAACACTGAATAATCTGGCAAATTTGCATCGGAATATAAATCAAATGGAGAACGCTCTCTCTGAATTTACCGAGGCACTAGAGATTAGACGCAAATTGGCAAACCAGAATCCTGCGGCTTTTCTGCCAGACGTGGCAATGACGCTGAATAACTTGGGGCTTCTGCATAGTGATACCCATAAAATGGAGATCGCCCTCTTGGAATTTACCGAAGCACTAGGAATCTATCAAGAATTGGCAAACCAGAATCCTGCTACCTTTCTGCCAAAAGTGGCAGATACGCTAAACAATTTGGCGAATTTGCATAGTGATACCGATCAAACCAATATAGCAATGTCGGCATATCAGGAGGCTTTGCAGATTTATCAAGACTTTGCGAAAAAGAGTCCTGCTACTTTTCTGCCTGATGTGGCAGCAACGCTAAACAATTTGGCGAATTTGCATAGTGATACGAATGAAATTGATCTAGCAATGTCGGCATATCAGGAGGCTTTGCAGATTTACCAAGACTTTGGGAAAAAGAGTCCTGCGGCGTTTCAGCCCAAGGTGGATCATGTACTTAGAAATATAGCGATTTTACAAAATGAGATTGATGCGGGGCATAACTCTGGCATGGAGAAGGGACAAGCCACAAAGCCAAGAAGTCGGTCTATTAAATCCCGTTCTTGGCTCAAAAATATTTGCCGAGGCATCAAAAATTTATGGAGAACTGGGAAAGAGCGTGTTTGAGAACTAAAGAGAGGGACTGCTGTTTAAAATGATTTGTAGGGAGTGCTACGGTTAAGAGGGTGTTTGGAAAGTCTGCGTATTCGCTAAAAATAATGATTGATCCCCCCTAGCCCCCCTTAAAAAGGGTGGAAAAGACTAAAAAAGTCCCCCTTTCTAAGGGGGATTTAGGGGGATCAAAACTTCTCAAACACGCTCTAAGCTCAGCCCTTGCCGCAAGTTAGCTGAGCCTAGCAAAAACCTCTCTGACTGATGAGATACCAAAACTCAACCAGCAATCACTCGACAATCACTAAGAACATTCCATCTCTAACTCGGATAAACCCTCAGACGACGATTCGGCTCTGTCCCAAAACTCACCGACCGTAAATGATAATGTTCAATCAGTTCATGCTGCATTTTCCGAATCGTCGCCGAACGAGGCAATAACTCCACTGGCTGCCCCTTAGGAATCACAATCTGTTCCACCGCTAACCGTGCCTCTTCTAGGGCTTCGATTTCATCTTCCGAATCCCCATAACCAAACATCTGTAAATCCGTCATGGCATCGGCAGGACTTTCGTCAATGTGGAGCATCCGCCGCAACGCACGGGTAATCTGCGGTAAAGTACTGCTCTTAATCGAATGAATCGGAATCCGCCGACTTTCCGCAATGTGGCGCACCTTGGAATGATTCCTAATTTGAGTGCGCAGAGCTAAAACCACATCAGCATTATCCACTTCCCTAGTAATCACAATAGGTAAATGGAGCGTCTGGGCAATTTGTTCCGTTTGATGACGGCTCACCCCATAGAGATATACATACAGCGCGTCCGCCCGTTCCCGAAATCCCCCCTCACTCAGCATTCCATCATCTTCATAATCATCATCAATGTCGTCATGGGATGAGCCTTGATCCCGTACATTGACCGCTCCATCCGCTGCTCTTTCTCCATGATTAGTGCCATGATTAGGCGAACCATGATTAACAGAGGACTGATTAGCCGAAATATAGCTAGAACTATCATTCCCATCATGGCGAGGCGCAACTTCCAAAGGCAAAGGCTTCATCCGTCCCGAAGACCGCCAACCTTTACCCATCGCAGGCTTAGCTACTTCCGGAACCTTGGCTTTTTCTTCCGTAATAATCACTTCACCAGCTTCACTCACGGCGCGGATTTGCTTCCCTGGTTCGCGATCCCGCAACAGTAAATCAATCGTGGCAGCTACATCCGTATGCACACCCCAGCGATAACGTTCCCACATTTCCACAGCAATATCAAAAGTGGGTTGGGCTTTCCGTTCCAAAATACTCTTTTGGGGTAAACCACGCCGCCGCATTTCTTCATCACCTAGGGTAACCGACTGAATCCCGCCAATCAAATCAGAAAGAGTCGGATTCTTAATTAGATTTGCCAACTGGTTACCGTGAGCCGTGCCCACCAATTGCACCCCCCGTTCCGCAATAGTCCGAGCGGCTAAGGCTTCTAATTCTGTCCCAATTTCATCAATCACAATCACTTCAGGCATGTGATTCTCTACCGCTTCGATCATGACCTGATGTTGCAACTCTGGCTTAGTGACTTGCATCCGTCGCGCTCGCCCAATGGCAGGGTGAGGAATATCGCCATCCCCCGCAATTTCATTGGAAGTGTCAATAATTACCACGCGCTTATTGAGATCATCGGCTAAAACCCGCGCAATTTCTCTTAAAGCGGTGGTTTTTCCCATCCCAGGTTTACCCAACAGTAAAATCGATTTTCCGGTTTCTACTAGATCACGAATCATCGCAATCGTGCCATAAACCGCCCGCCCCACCCGACAGGTTAAACCGATGATGATCCCCTTACGATTCCGAATGGCACTGATGCGGTGTAGGGTGCGTTCAATCCCAGCGCGGTTATCTTCACCAAATTCCCCCACCCGCTGCACACAAGCCTCTAAATCCATGCGGCTCACTGGTTCATCGCTGAGATATTTGGTGCAGTCGGTGTAACGGGCTTCGGGGGGACGACCCAAATCCATCACAATTTCCACGAGATGATCCAGCCGTCCACATAGCTCCAAGCTATCACGCAGTTGCGGCGGGAGAATATCAAGCAGTTGATCAAGATTGTCGGTAACTTGCTTACGGATGGCTTCCATGCTGACTGGGGATTGAGTTTAGGGATATTTCGGAAAAATAAGCTAGGGCTAGATCACTTATCCTCGAATTCCGTTCTATTATACTTGCTGTCTTGATCCCACCGTCACCGTCTGAAGGAAGGGTCTGCGGTGGCTAGGGTAACGGATGATCACAGATCAGACAAATCATTGACTAAACTAAATCATTTTTGGGTTTTATATTGTAAAATGCTGATGTATTGCTATGGGCAGAGACTTGGGCGCAACCCTTGGAGCCACTCAATTAGACCAACGCAATTAGACCAACGCGATTAGACCAACTCAATGGGCGGTAAGATCACCTACGGATTAAGCCTGTCTAAGTAACTCCAACTAAAAAACCAAATGGTCTTATACTGGCATTAGAACCTAGGTAATAGCCCTAAAGCCAACCCAGACGAAAAAACCATCAAAAACAGTCCAAACCAGTCAACAATTTACCGTAAATCTAGAAACCACAAACCGGAGGAAATATGCCACTGATTGCGACCGCTAGCATTGTCAAAGATCTAGAAAAAGCTGGGGCATTGGCGATGTACGTCCCGCCCGAAGGGGGTTATGAAGGTCGTTATCAACTACGCCTCAAAAATGCTGGCTATGATGTCTTGTTCATCACGGCACGAGGTTTAGGGGATATTTCCAGTTATTTGACCGCCGTGCATGGGGTGCGTCCTTCCCACTTGGGTAAACATGAAGTGCGCCGTTATTTCATTCCGCCCCAAATTCAATTACGCCTTGGTGCGCTGTCGCCGAAATCTAAAGGTTTGGTGGTGTGGCTGATTGAAGGTAAGTTTTTATCAAAGGAAGAATTATCAATTTTGAATGATTTGCCGAGCCAAGACAGCCGCGTTAAGGTGGTGGTGGAAGTTGCCAGCGCTAGAGAAGTAAGCTGGAAGCCTTTGCAACAAGCAATTTAGATTGATATGTGATCTAAATCGACAATTAATATTATGTAAATGCAGGGATTAATAACTAATTCCCTGTATTTTTTTTGAGCATATTTGCGAGGGTCATTGTCAGATAAGATGTCTGACCTACGAGCGATAAAGCAATGTGGAATGGACATCTTGTCCATTGCTCTATCTCCTTTGTTATGCCATTCTTAACTGAAATAACTATATGCCAAAATGCTATGGCTCGATTTTCAGAGATTAATAAGAGGTTAATTTTAAGAGATTGGTTTTAAGATGTGAGATGTATCAGGATTCCCAGAATTTTCTCTGATTAAAGTCAAATGTAATAGAGCATCATATTGATCAGGATCTAGATAAAGAGCTTTTTCAAAGTTTTCAATAGCGCCCCGATACATACCCTGAGCCTGATAAATTCGTCCTAATAAAACATAGGCATTGGCATCAGTGGTATTGTGCTTGATATAATCTTTACATATATCTCTCGCTTGGTTTAAATAACCACGATCTGCTAATTCCTGGGCATTAGCTAAGCCAGAAAATTTGTCATCAGCAGTAGGTTCTGTGGTACTAGTAAATGGACGCTTACCTGAACTAGATACAATTGGTTTGATGATGTTTTTCTTGTCTTGATAATAGGGAGACATCGATCTAGTAAGGTAATCAAATCTTTGATTAAAAAGGTTTTGGCTAGTGAGACCTTGATGACAAATTTGATTAGAAGAAGATAAATAATTAGTTAAATAATGGTTTGAATAATGATATTGTTGGGGCTGAGATGATATTTCAATAGGCAAATTTAAAGCAATCTTTAAAGGCATTCTTAAAGGCATTTCCAAACGAGTTTCTGATGCAGACTTTTTACGGTAGCCAAATGTCAAAGGATGACGAATCCCATTAAATAATCGCGTGTTGTTAATCAAACTACTTTCTATATGACCCACAAATAATAAACCTTGATTGCCCAAAATTTGATGAATATTTCTGATGGCTTTTTGTTGTGCTACATCGTCAAAATACATCAAGACATTACGACAAAAAATTAAATCATAGGGTGGTGTATCATGGAGAAAGTAAGGATCTAAGAGATTCACAACGCCAAAATTGACACAAGATTTAATCTCATCATTGAGTTGATAAAAGATATTTTTTTTGTTGCAATCCGTAGATTCAGTTTTCGATCTAACTACGGTGAAATAACGTCTCTGAAATTCTAGGCTAGCCCCCAAATTATTCCCCTTAAAAGATTCGTCAGTATAAATCCCTTGTTGTGCTTTGTGAATTGCCTCTTGACTAATATCTAAACCATCAATCACAAATTGAGATGATTTCATGCCGCTATTAAGTAGCATCATCGCAATGGAATATGGTTCTTCACCGGAGGCACAAGCCACACTCAAAACACGCAAGGGACGACCGTGATGTGCTGGGAACCATTCACTAGCAACATAGTCATTTAAGAAGTTAAAGGGATACCAATCACGAAAAAACCAAGTTTCAGGAATTACAACTAACTCAATTAGCTGATTTAATTCAAAAGCATTACTTTGCAAGTGATACCAATAGGCTTCTATATCGGGTAAATTGGCGGCTAAACAACGTTTTGCAATGGCTTTTTTCACTCTGTCTGTGCCAATAATTTTAGCTGCAATACCAATCTTTTGTTGTAGGAAAGCTTCAATTTCGTTTTGCAGCATTTTTTAGTTTCCCCAGCAAGTAGATGTCACGTAGATATCAAGTAGATACTAAATTAAAGCAGTAAACTCAAGAAAGAAACCTCAGCAATTTGACTAAATAATTAAGGTTATTTCTATGATTTATCCTTTTAATTTATCTTATTGATTCATCTTAATTGCTCAATCTGATCCCATAATTTTAAAGTAGTCAATCCCCAGTCAATCCGTAGTAAATCCTTAGTAAATCTATGATTAAACGCAATCTCGGATTCGTTTTATTTGTTTTAGGGACGATGGTTTCCAGTCAACTGGCAGCACAACCTATAGATAAACCTATTGTGCCTGATGCTCAAGGCAACTACCTCAGCAATTTGACTAATAGTTGGGGCGATGTCTTACCTAACAGAAGCAAAGACAGCCCAGGGAGTTTGTGGCGTGTGGTCACCCCGAATCTACACTGCCGAGAAATTCCTAGCACCAGAGCACGATCCCTGCGAGTCTTTCCCCAAGGCACTGTTTTACAGGCGGATGTGGGGCGCGGTGGTTCGGATGAAGTTTACATTAATGCCCTTGATGCACAGCAAAAGCCTTGGATGTTAGTCCGGAGCCGTAATGGTGAGCCTTATCAATGCTATGTCCGTGCCCACCGTAAATTTATTGCGCCTTTTTTATAAGAAATTTCGACAATAATTCAAATGGAATTAGTACGGTAAAACTAAAGAACTAAATCATTGAAATCCCCTTGAATTAACTTACTTGAATTAACTTAAATGATTAACTTAAACCAAGCAGTTAAATCATATTTAAGTCATATCTAAATCAGGGTAGAAATTCAAGGTAAAAATCACTTTTCTTCTTTAGCACCAATTAACTTTAAACTGACTAAAACTTCTCGCAATGCCAACAAGGTTAACCCCAAAGCAATAACACTGAAAATCATAGTTGCCCCAGAGCCTAAACCTAACAAAGCAGTCCGCACCAAAGTCGCGACTCGATTTGCAAAAGTGTTAGTAGTTTGTAAAGGAGCCGCATTCAGTTTCGCCGTCACTAAATTAGTGAAACCATAGGCAACGGTGGCTAAAGTAGCAGCAATTGCCGCTCCGGATAAACTTTTAAATGGACCCGGATTCTCGTTTGCAGAATCTTTTACCACATCTTTAGATTGACTAGAATTTGACTGATTAGAATTAGTCATAGATTTTTGTTGATTGATGATTAAATAGACTGAAATAATAGATTGAAATAAACTAGATTTACGGATGAGATGCAAATTGACTGGAACAGATCCTAGTAACGGGATCATTACGGGATGATCATAGTTTTACACCATAATTGATCCCAAATTGATCCCATGATGATCAAGTCACAAAGTCCATTGATGAGTAAATTCTACTAACTTCCTCCTATTAACTTCTATTTAAAGTTTTACTAGAAGCTCTGAAACCATCCCCAAATCATTTCTACAAATATTTTTGTAAAAGTGGCTTTAATCGGCTCAGAGTCTCCGGCGGCACATCAGCTAAACGAGTTAAAATCGCGGTTTCTAGGGCACTGTGGGCAGTAGACTCTGGGGGCTGTTTGGCAATGCGTTCAATCACCCCTTGAATCACTTTTTGGGCATTGTTGGCATTTTTCTGTAAATTCGCTACCACCAAATCCACACTGACGCTGGTATGTTCTTCATGCCAACAGTCAAAATCCGTAACCATTGCGAGGGTCGCATAGGCGATTTCCGCTTCCCTAGCTAGTTTCGCCTCTGGTAAATTCGTCATCCCGATTACCTTCGCTCCCCAACTGCGATACAGAAAAGATTCTGCTTTAGTGGAAAATGCCGGACCTTCCATACACAAATACGCACCACCCCGATGTACCTTGATGCGTCCCAAGTCCAAAACCTCAGCCACTTGTGCCACTAGCTTCGATAATTCACGACACACTGGTTCCGCAAAAGCAATATGCGCTACAATTCCATTTCCGAAAAACGTAGATTCACGATTGCGAGTGCGGTCAATAAATTGATCAGGAATCACCAAATCCAAGGGACGAGCGTATTCCTGCAATGAACCCACCGCCGAAACTGAGAGCAAATATTGCACTCCCAACTGTTTCATCGCATAGATATTAGCGCGATAGGGTACTTCGCTGGGCAGCAAATGGTGATGTCGCCCATGGCGAGCTAAAAACACCACAGACACACCATTAACCTGCCCATAGAGCAAAGCATCAGAAGGTTTACCGAAGGGAGTCTCAAGGCTAATTTCTCTCGTATCAGTCAGAGCATTCATGGCATATAAACCACTGCCGCCAATAATACCGATAGTTGCTTGGGGATAGTTCAAAAGAGCCATTGATTAGTTAGGAATAAGTTCCCTAAAGCAAAGATAACTATTCTATATTGCACCATTGAGGACAATACTTCACTTTACTTAAGGGAAAGTTTAGTTTTCCATTAATTACCCATTAATTACCTATTAACTACTGGTTGAACCATTAGTTAAATCTAATAGTTCCGGTTTGCCAACTTGAATCTATAATTTGAATCGATAAATCTCAATTCGTTAATCTAAATCTACCAATTTAAATTAGCAGTGGCAGTAACCACAATGGGATGTAACCAACGGAACAACACAATAGTAATTGCTACGCCAATATAAGCAGGACGGATAAATTCTTTAAATACGAACTGTTGTTTACCTTGAGCAATTGCCAAAAAGGGAATTACAGAAGTACGGGATTTCAAATCTAGAAATGCCTGACCGTAACGCTTATATAAACGTTGATCCCCGTGCCATACTGCAAATAAATGATAAGAAACTAAAGCAATTGCCGTAGTTAAAGCGAAAGAAGTTCCCATCCATAAAGTGTGAGCAATGCACCATAGGGTCATGCCAATCATTTGAGGATGCCGTGAAACGCGAGTAATTCCTGTTTCAAATAGATGAACCTGTGGCTTTTGAATTGCCGAGACTTCACCTAAATTAAATGTTGCAGGATAAAGGAATAAAAATGCAAATCCTGACAAGAATAAAACGAAAGTATGCACACCAGGAATATCTTGTACTTGCCACAGTTGCTGACCATCAAAGCAATGCACAAAATAATAAGTTAATAAAATCGTTGCTAAAGGTAAACTAACTAAAGCAAATAGGACCCGATAGGCACGCGCACCAATTTTAGTCTCCGCCCATAAACGCAAGGCAGCTAAACCACTATGGGCAATGGCAAAAATAATAATCAGACTAACCATTATAAGATGGCTGTCATAGGCGAAAAAATTAGGCATAGAGGAAATCAATCAAAAGTCATTACTAAGTATAGCTAATTAGATTATACCTAATTAATTCTCATCAGTTTATTTAGCTTATTTAGCTTCCATCCAATTTTTACCCCAGTGTAAATCTACCACTAAAGGCACAGTTAGAGACACAGCATTTTCCATAATCTCTTTGATTTTTGGCGCTAAAATTTCTACTTCATCCGGTGGAATTTCAAAGACTAATTCATCATGGACTTGCAGTAATAACCTAGCTTGATATGTTGTTAATAAATCCGCTAGATTAATCATTGCTACTTTAATAATATCAGCACTTGCTCCCTGAATTGGGGCATTAACTGCGGAACGTAACAGAGCCGCTTTTTGATAACCTGCCATCTGTTCCAATCCGTGAAAATATCGCCGTCTGCCTAAAATTGTCGTCACATAGCCATGAGTTTCGGCAAAAGTTTCAATTTCTTGCATGTATTCAAAAATTCTGGCGTAACGCTGATTAAATTTATCAATAAATTGCTTAGCTTCTTTAACAGAAATGCCAGTTTCACGACTAAACTTCTGCGCTCCCATGCCATACAGCACACCGTAGTTAATAATTTTAGCTAAACGTCTTTCTTCACTACTAACGGTCTCTTTTTCTAATAATAACTGAGCGGTACGAGTATGCACATCTTCATTAGCATTATAGGCAGCGACCAAATGAGGCTCACCGCTTAAATGCGCCATAATTCTTAATTCGATTTGCGAATAATCCGCTGATAGTAATAACCAATCATTTTGAGGTAAAAATGCGGCGCGAATTTGTTTGCTAAAAGCAGTACGAATTGGAATATTTTGCAAATTAGGATTAGAACTACTCAAACGTCCGGTACTAGTGACAGCTTGGTTAAAATCAGTATGAATGCGCTGGGTTTCGGGATGAATCAATGTAGGTAAAGCATCTACATAAGTCGATTTTAATTTTGCTAAAGTACGATGTTCTAAAATTGTATCAATGAGCGGATGTTCCCCTGCTAATTTATTTAAAACTGCCACATCCGTAGAGTAACCTGTTTTACTTTTACGGGATTTCTTAATAAATTTATCCCCTAATAATTCAACTAGGATTTCTGCCAATTGTTTAGGCGAATTAAGATTAAAAATTTTGCCCGCTTGAGCATAGGCATTAGTGGCGATTTGCTCTAAATCCTGATCTAGCTTTTGGGCGAAGTTTCCTAAATAGTCTTTGTCAATGCGAATCCCCAACCATTCCATTGCGGCTAAAATCGGCTCTAGGGGAACTTCTACTTCATAGAATAGTTTCGCGAGTTCTGGATACTGTTCTAATTCTGATTTAAGAATATGATATAATTTATAGGTAAAATAAGCATCGGCTCCACAATATTTTGCTACATCAGGAATCGATATTTCCGCAATTGATTGATGCTTGCCCACTAACTGTTTATAGCTAGTAGTTTGTAAGCCCAAATACTTCATCACCATTGCATCTAAACTATGTCCTTGGTCTGGATCAAGCACATAACTGGCTAACATCGTGTCGAAAATTACGCCGTTTAATTCCAAATTATTATTGCGTAAACAAAGACGATCAAATTTAGCATTTTGCAGTATTTTTGGTTTGGTAGGATCTTTTAAAAGAGGTGCAAGGGTTGTTAGTAGTAATTCTGGATTGAGATTTTGCCCGCTTTCGTGGCGTAAGGGAATATAAGCCACTGCATCGGTAGCATCGCCCCAACAGCAGCCAATGCCCACCAGCAAAGCATCATGGGGATTTAGGTCAGAGGTTTCCGTATCCCAAGCCACGGGAGTACTGAGATTCTCTAATAGAGTGACTAATTGATTTAGTTTAGTCTCATCATCAATAATTTGGGGACGTAAATCTATTCGGGAATTTGTTTGAGAATCTGGTAATTGAATGCTCAAATCATGTTCAGTAGAATTAGTTAGATTTACATTTTTTGTTGCAGAATCATTAGCAAAGTCAAACCATAAAGCATCAGCTTCACTAATGTTTTGATCAGAGCTTTGATTCCTAAATTCTCCAGAATTTGACTCATTTACATCGTCACTAGTTGCATTGCCAAATCTAGTATTAATATTATGAATTTTCCGCACAAATGAAGTAAATTCTAATTGTTCTAAAAGCGGAATCACAGCTTCAGTATTAAAACCCTTTAAATGACAATCTTCTAACTTAAATTCAACGGGAACATTAACCTCAATTTTAGCCAAAAACTGAGAATGTTGTGCGTCGGCGATTCCTTCTTGTAATTTCTTTTGTATAGCCCCTTTGATATTAGGTAAATTATCAAGAATCGTCTTTAAATCACCATATTCATTAATTAGTTTCACCGCAGTTTTTTCACCGATACCACGCACCCCAGGAATGTTATCAGAAGCATCACCACAAAGGGCTTTGTAGTCAACTACTTGATGGGGATAAATGCCCATTTTTTCTTTGACTTCAGCGGCATGAAATTCACTAATTTTATCTTTTTGTCCTAGGTGTAAAACGGAAATTCTTGCCTCAGGATCAATTAATTGAAATAAATCCCGATCACCGCTCATAATTTTTACACGATAACCTGAATGCATCGCATGGGTGGCAATAGTTCCTAAAACATCATCCGCTTCGTAACCAGGCTGACTAAAAACTGCTAATTCCATTGCTTGTAAAATTTGCTGCAAATTAGCCATATCCACAATGAAATCTGGAGGAGTTTCGGAGCGATTTGCTTTATAATTAACATCAGCTTCATGGCGAAACGTTGCTCCCCCTAAATCAAAAGCAATTCCTAAAGCTTGGGGTTTTTCTCGGTCTAAAATATCTAATAAAGCTTTAATAAAACCATAACTTACACTAGTAGGAATTCCGCTAGAAGTCCGTAACCCGCCATCGCCACGATTCGCAAATGCAAAGAACGACCGAAAAGCTACGGAATGACCATCAACTAAAAGGAGTAAAGGTTGGTTTAATAGTTCCATATTAGAATTTAGAGGATAAGAGAAGTAAGTTTAATGAGAGATTGTTTAGGGATTTTTGTAGTGTCTTTTATACTACTCTTTTATACTAATCTTCAGATCTTCAGAGTGCTTTGCGGCGCTGTCTTAAACCTTCATATAATAACAGCGAACCGCACACCCCCACATTCAAAGATTCCACCCCCTCAGCTAAAGGCACAAAAACTGTAGCATCAGCCAAATCTAAAACCTGCGCTGATAAACCATTCCCTTCATTTCCCATGACGATCATAGTCGGTTCACAGAAATTCCATTCCCAATAACTGGATTTTCCGGTCATGGCAGTACCTAAAATCTGAATCCCTTGGTTCTGATAATTCCGTAATGCGGCACTAAAATCATCTACAACGGTGAAATTACAGCGAAACCATTGCCCCACCGTAGCCCGCAGCACCTTGGGATTTGTAATATCTACGCAATCATTACTCAGTAAAATCTCCGTCACACCCACCGCCACCGCTGAACGAATTAAAGTTCCCATATTCCCAGGATCTTGAATGCATTCCAAACCTAAGCCTAAATAAGCCAAACCTAGATGGGAATTGGATTTTACTACTGGTTTTATGGGTTTCGCACTCAAATCAGGATAGGCTAAGGCTGCTACAACTCCATCGGGATTCTGAGTGGTTGCCATTGCTCCTAAGACTTCACTGCTGACGATTTCCCAACGGGGGACAACTGCCGTGATTTTCTCGAACAGGTCGCCGTGACGTTGCCCCCAACTAGCGGTTAAACACACTATCTCTATGGGATAACCCGTCGTTAAAGCTTCGATTAAGCCATGGGTTCCCTCTAATAAAAATAAACCCTGTTCCCGTCGCTGCTTGTTGCCTTTCCCTAATTCCCGGAATTGCTTCACCAATGGGTTGCGTAAACTTGTCAGTGTATTGACTGTCAAATCATCCCAATCATGGTTAAACGAAGATTCTGGAGCCAAGGTCACGGTGCAAAAGTATACGAAATATAAAATCTAAATACAAAATTCCAATACAAAATCTAGAGATGCGGAACCCGGGACTCGAACCCGGAAGGTTGCCCACATGTACCTGAAACATGCGCGTCTACCAATTCCGCCAGTTCCGCAATCTGGTATTTGACCAGCGAATAGTGATTGTGCCGCAAAATGTGATGAATGTCAAGCCTAATCTATCTAGGTTTTGGATCTGTACTTTGGGGCTAGGTTTGGGATGTGCATTTTGGATTTGTGTTTTGGTGGCTGTCACCCTGGTAACCTAGGGGATACCTTAAGAAACATGGTAAAAAATTGTTGTCTGTGCCAGAGGCAACTAATCTACGGTAAGATCTTAGAAATACCGCTCTATCATAACAATGGGGACTAGATCCCGCGTTATTGGCGGAGCAACTAAAATTGTCCCATAGTTACTTACAAGCACTCACAAGCATTATGACTTTACGTTTAGGCGATGTTGTACCCGACTTCAAGCAAGATTCCAGCGAAGGCGAAATTTCTCTCTACGAATGGGCTGGCAATAGCTGGGTAATTTTATTTTCTCACCCCGCTGATTACACCCCCGTTTGCACCACCGAACTGGGTACTGTAGCCAAATTAAAGGGCGAATTTGAAAAACGCAATGTCAAAGTATTAGCCCTCAGTGTGGACAGTGCCGAATCCCACAAAGGCTGGATCGGTGACATCAACGAAACCCAAAATACCACGGTTAACTATCCGATTTTGGCAGACTCTGACAAGAAGGTGTCGGAACTCTATGGCATGATTCACCCCAACTCTAGCACTGGGAATACTTTGACCGTGCGCTCGGTGTTCATCATTGACCATAACCGTAAATTGCGTCTGACCCTGACCTATCCTGCCAGCACCGGACGGAATTTTGACGAATTGTTACGGGTGATCGACTCCTTGCAGTTGACTGATAACTACAGCGTCGCTACTCCGGCTAACTGGACCGATGGCGGTGATTGTGTGGTTGTGCCTTCCATTCCCACCGATGCTGCTAGAGAGCGTTTTCCTAAGGGAGTTACAGAAATTAAGCCTTACCTGCGCATGACTCCTCAGCCTAATAAGTAAGATCACAGGTGATTACTTTGCCCTCGGCTAAGGGAGGGGAATTTTAGTAATCTTCATTAACTTGATTATGGTTACTTCAGTTAAGGATGGCACAACAAAGGAGATAGAGTAATGGACAAGATGTCCATTCCACATTGCTTTATCGCTCGTAGGTCAGACATCTTGTCTGACAATGACCCTAAATAACGTGTCATTCTTATCTTGTTTGACTATGATTAGTAGTCTTCATCAATAAAACAGCCGGACCTGAATTACTCAAGGTCCGGCTGTTTTGCATAGTTTGTATTAACTTAAGTAGTGATAATTCGCTAATCTTAGGCAGCAGGTTCCTTCAGATTATCTGCACCACTCACAATGCGGATTGATTCAATTTTATCTCCGACCTTGATCCCATTGACTAAATCCATGCCTTCTTTGACATAGCCAAACACAGCATAGGAACCGTCAAGGAAATAAATATCATCTAGGGCAATATAGAACTGACAGGAAGCCGAATTAGGGGATTGAGAACGTGCCATGGCAATCGCTCCCTTATTATGACGCAATTTAGGGCGTTGGGTGGGTGAACCTAAAACATTGCCATAAACTGGAACCTTACTTCCTTCCGGTAAAATTTCTAAGGGAATATTCCGTTCCTGTCCGGTCTTAGGGTCGATAAAACCGCCTGTACCATTGCCTTTAGGATCACCCCCCTGAACCACAAAGGGCGTAGGTTCTTTGACAACGCGATGAAAAGTCAAACCGTTGTAATGTTCCCTTTTGACGAGATCGATGAAATTACCAGCGGTAACCGGAGCATTGTCGCCGTCAATTTCGATCACTACTTTGCCAGACTTCAGTTGCATTTCTACCGTAGCGGTTCCCTTCAGTTGGGGGAATTTAGCCAAAGCAGCTTCTAATTTACTGTCTTTTTCGGAATCTTGTTTATTAGCAGTTTTAGTATCAGTTTTAGTTTCGCTCTTGGTTTCTGTTTTAGTTTCAGATTTAGAAGCTTTGGTTTCACTAGTACTAGTAGTTTTAGGACTACTGCTAGCAGCGGTATCAGTGGGTGTAACTGCCGGAGCACAACCGGTTAATAATAAACTTATGGCGAGCAAACTGCTCAAGAACCAACGTAACATAGGAATCTCTGATATGAAACTTAAAGGAAGATATAGGGGAAATCGCAGGGATTTTTAGGTCACAGGATGGCAGGGTGGGTAATCCACATCAGGCAACCCAACCCACACACACAAATCGACCCATCAGCTAACAAACACGCTAACTGATGGAATTACAAGAGGGAATTGGCTGATTAGCTTAGCTAACTGATTAGAAATGCTTAAATTACCAACTTTCGCCACAAGCTTTAATTACAAGCTTTAATCACAACTCTCAATTACAAGCCCTCTAGATTACAAGCCTTCTAAAGGCACACCCAAAAACCGTGACAGATTAGCCGCCCGATCTTCCAAAGCTGACAAACTCATGGGCTGACCCACTTCAGTAATGGGCAATTCACCCTTACCTTTAATGCGTAAATAGATGCTGCGCTTGGGGTTTAAACCGTTGCGAATCTCCACCCGCACACTCTGCACATCTGCCAATTTGTACTCAAACCGTAACTCACGATTTTTGCCCACATTGCCGCGCCGGAAAATGGTGAATTTCCCCGTTTGTTTATTAAATTCGTTAAAACCACCGCCGTAGTCAATGCCAATGGAATACCAAAGATAAATGTCTAGCAAAGTACCGGCAATACCATAGAAACTCAGAGCCAGACCCTGGGGCAAAAACTCTAGCTCTAGGGAATTACCCACTGGTAAAAGATTGACGTGTAAATAGCTGGACAGTCCAGAGAGCAAAAAGCCGCTGGCACCAATGGCTACAATGACAGCAAAAAGGTAGTTGCTAGGACGACGCGCTCCTGTGATGTTGTAGCGCAAAATATCGTCGGTGGGTTTGGGGGTGGTGGTCACCATAATTTTTTTAAGTCGATTTTAGGTCGATAGTTAATAGTTAATTGTTAGGACGGAGCAATCTACTGGAGTTCCCCCCAATAAATTAGCCCCTATAATTAGCCCCAAGTAGATTGGACTGTACCAATTGACTCTAGTTAATTCACTGTTGCTAATTGGTGCTGCTAATTGGTGTTATTTAGTTGGCGTTGTTCAACTGGCTTGGTTTCAGTGACTTTGTTTAAGTAACTTTATTTAAGTAACTTTGGTAAATTGGATCGTTAGGAATAGCTGGTTTTTGGCTATTTTAACAAATGTGAGTAAAAAGTCCCACATCCTTGGCTTTTCTAGCTCAGGCTTGGGAGTTGCTACTCGTCAGGTAGAGTACTTTCAATGTCAAAGATTACTTTTTTCCAATACCATTCCTCTGGCATGTTGGGATGGTCTTCTTTGGCAATATCTAGCAACCGCTGGGCGATCGCCATGTTACCACCCACCAACCGTAACAAACGCTCTTGTAATTCCATACTCGGCATTTGATTGGGATTATTTACTAAACTGGCGGTGGCTTGTTCCTGTTTCCGTGTTGTTTCCCGCTGTTGCTTAGCTAACTCCGGTTGCCAGAACTTAATCCGATCAATTGCCTTTTGGTACAAGACCATATTGCTAGAACTAATAGGGGTTTGGTTAAACCAGAGATTTGCAGCCCGTTGGTAGTCATCAATTGCGCCACGAATATCACCGAAGTCATACCGCGCCTGTCCTCGGTCGCAATACCATTGGGGGTGTTGTTCCAGACTCAGCCCCCGCGAAAAATCCTCAATGGCTTGGCGATAGTCTTTTTGCTTCTGGTATGCCAACGCCCGACTAATGTAAGCCTGGGGCAAAGATGGCTGATCCCGCAACAGTTCCGTAAAGTCGTCGATCGCCCCTTGAATGTCTCCCATTTCCGAACGGATCACACCTCTAGTGAGTTTTACTTCCACATCATGGGGACTCAGCACCAGAGCCTGATTGAGATCTGCCATCGCACTGCGCAAATCTCGCAATTTACTATGGACTACACCCCGTAATGCCATGCCTTTAGCTTTGAGGGGATCGTCATCGGCGGCAATCTGTACCACAAAATTTAAATCAATCAATGCTCCTAGAAAATCATTGCCTTTGAGCTTTTGGGCGGCACTGTCGAGCAAACCTGATGGAGTCGGCGGTAAACTAGCCTGTAATTCTTGATAGGTTTCAATACAAGCGCGACAGTTTACCTCATCCCCTTGGGCTAAAAACGCACTGGCGGCTCGTTTATAGGCGGTAATCGCGGCGGTCAAATACCTGAGGGAGTCGGGATCAGCCTGCCACAATTTTTTGTAAATCACCCCTAAAAGTTGGTGGGCAGGGGCATGATCCGGCTCGGTATGGGTCAACATTTCCACAATGGGCAGGGCAGCGCGATATTGTCCCAAAGCCACCCAAGCCATCCCCAACCCAAACCGGACTTTAGCGGCATAGCAACGGGTCATACCATTAATTGCCATAGCGTTGGTGTAGTCGGTGATCGCCCCTTGCCAATCGTCAATATGGGTCCGTGCCAGTCCCCGATAATACAAAGCTAGAACCCGTTGCATATCATTAGCAATGTCATCATCAAGACAAGTGCTCAGGAGCGATAAGGCTGCCTCGTAGTTGCCCTGATGCACCTGTTCAATCCCTTCCCGTAGTTCATCACGTAGATCGGAACTCTTGATGTTCGATGGTAGTTCTAAATTCGGTGTGTCTGGCATGGGAACTGGCAACGTATGGGGATTAAAGAGAATTAAACAGGATAATTTGGTAAAAGATTAACTGTAGCATTAACTAATTCTGCTACATATTGGCATTAAATCAACATTAAATAAATCAACATTAAATAAGGTAAGTTATGTTGCATTAACACACCTCATATAAACTCAAAATTCTTGCCTAAAATCCGTTGATCATAGCTTCAGCTTTAGCGTTGGCAATAGCTGCCATGAGATGATAACGGTTCATTTTCGCTTCGGCTAATTTTGCTTCTAGTAAGGATAAATTCTCGTGATTTAGGGTTTGTGGTTGAGGTGAATCAGCGAGAATTTGGCGAATCCCATCGGCATTCTGTTTAGCTTGCAATAGCCTCATTTCAGCTTCTTTGGCAAGATATATTTCTCCCTTAGACCGCGCCATTCTGATGCGATCCTCCCATTTTTTGACCTCCGCTAACGCCGTTTCATATTTCTGGTTTGTGAGTTTATAGGCTGCGGCATAGGAAACTGAAGCCTGTGTGACAGAACTGCGGATTTCCTGAACTTCGCGCTCCATACGGATGCATCGTTTGATGGGGCATAACCGTAACATAAACAGTCAAGGGCTAAATTCTTATGCTCCTTGTAAAAGAAGTCCCGCGCACTTTGGGCACTACTCCATGCTGCCCAAAAATGCTTGTGGTCAATAAAACAGATACTAACCGCTGTAACCATTTATGGCTATGCTCCATCATTTGTGAGTAATACCACTGGTATATTACTAAATGTAGCCGATCCATAGTAATCCCTAATAATCCATATAAGTAATTTTTCTATAAAAACTCTTTAAGAATTTTTCTAGTAGACACTGATAAATTTTGTTAATCTTGGTGTTTATCAATCCTTGTGATCAAATAACCTTCACTGGGTCCGTGGCTGAGTTGATGAAAACCCATTGGGCAAAGAGAAAGTTTTTTGTAGAACTAACTTTTGGGGACTTTGACACAACCAAGACCAAAGCCTACCCTCTACCCCTACCACTTGATACCCCTGCTCTCCATAAAGATGTCGCGCTCCATGATTACTATCTAGCACATGCATAATAATTCTGCCGTAGCCCCAACCCCTCACCGCCTGTTCTGCTGCCTGTAATAACTGCCGTGCTGCTCCCCGACGGCGAAACTGCGGATGTACCGCCACATTAAACACATAGGGATATTGGCTGCGGGGTAACCAAAAACCACCTAAGATTTCGGTCCATAGACTCTGACCACTACCCACATAGGTCACACCGGACCGTAAACAAATTTCTAGTGTGGCAAGGGGGCGCTGGGGATCTGCCGCCGATACCACCACTAACCAGGCATGGTGGGGACTATCTTCCCTTAGTCGATGTTGCAGGTCTAGGACAATACCCCAACGCATCAGCCGCCATAATGTCCGTCTGATCCGTTCTTGAGTTTGTTGCACCAGCATTTGTCCAGTGGCAAACCACCACTTGGTAGGTGACGGCGGAAATGACAGCGGGGATAGAGGCGGGGCAGGGGACAACAGATAAGTATAAAAACTCAAAGCCAAAATGTCCGCCACTGCCTCCACATCATGATGTCGAGCCGGACGGACTAAAAATTGTTGCGGCGATGAGTCAAAACTATCTATCACTAATATCTGTCACTGATTACCCAAGATTACCCAGGCTTAAGGTCTGTGTAATAAGAAATTAAACAACTGTGAGTATATATTCTCACAGTCATCCTCACAGGTGAGCCAGAATTCCCGTTGCAGATTTTGATTTCCGTTTGGTTCCCATTCACTTGCGGAACCGCTCACTTCAAGAAGATTAATTCTGGAATGTTACATTACATATCACAAATATCACATTGCCGACGGACAAACGCCAGGTCTACCCAATTCCGTCAGCAAATTCCGACATTCGATTTTGACCGCATCTAGGGTTTGGGGTGGCAATTGTCGCGCCTGGGCTAAGGCAGCTAGAAAGTATTCCAGGGATTCACTCCGTCTGCCATTCATCCGTAAAATCTGGGCTTTGAGATAGCTTAAATCAGGATTGCCCACTTGATTGGGAGGTGGATTGGTTTTACCACTGGCGCTGTCAATTGCTTTGTTAATGGCATCTAGCGCCTCTGCATTACGTTTAGCATCACGGTAAGCCATGGCAATCCCCCGCCACCTCAGATAGTCGGGTCTGGCATAATCCCGCAAACTTACCAAAGCGCTATCCAACTCAGAACCTTTCATCGCCGACGCGATCAAAATATCCATAAATCCTTTGATCAAATTAACTTCAGGATCTTTCGGATCAATCTCTTGGGCGGTGCGAATATGTTCTAGGGCACGGTTGACTATAGGTAAAACTCGTCCAGCACTGGTAATCCCCTGACTGCGGAAAATATACCCAGCGTCGATCAAGTCACTGACTCCGGTATAGAGATGGAACCGAATGCGGTCTGTGCGTCGTAGGGTAAAAGCGTATTTGCGGACCTCAGCGCCATATTGTCGCATTTCATCGAGGTTATTACGCACAAAACCCACGGAAGCCCGCATCGCATAGATTAAAGGATCACGGTTATCTTCAGGAGAAGCTAAGGCTAAATCAATTTGTTTGACCGCTTCAGGAAAGTTGCCTTGACGAAACATTAATTCAAAAGCCTTGGTAGTTTTATTACCAATGGAAGTACGGGGCTTTTGGGCAGCAGTGCGGAAGGGATCTGTACCATAACTAGGTAATGCCGCACCTACTGTAAGCACTCCCGCTAGTACCAAAACAGAAGTAAATCTCATAGGGCTTTTCATAAGTGTTAACTCCTCGAAATAATGATTTGGTAATGATCTGCTAATAATCTACTAGTGGTCTAGTGTGGATTGAGGGTATGGATAGAGTATGGATTCCGTCGTGTATGGTAACCCGAATTAATTAAATTCTTAGCTTGCCCCCTTATTCTGACCTAATTCTTAAAATTATAGTTCCAGAAATTACAGTTCCAGTATGGTTCCAGCTTGAGTCTTGGCTGGTTTTGGTCTTGGAATGGCTTAGTGATGGGACGGCTCCGGAACATAGGCTTTACAGTACAGATAAAACCCTTTAGTCAAAGGCTTGGCGATGGCATACAGAATGCTAATCGTGCCAAAAAATACTAACACTGCCCCATAAAAATGTAATTCGGTAAAATGCCCCAAAGTTCTGATTAGCAAAGCGATGGGAGCAGTTACCACATCCCATGTATTGAACCGATCAAACCGTCCCAGATAAATCCCAATGGCGCAGGCGAGATTAGTCCAAATTTCGGTCAAGGCAAGATTGATACCCCAGCGTTGATGACAGAATTTCGCCCAACGCATCACCGTTAATACATGACACTGAAATCCTAGCCAAATAAATACAAAATATTGTGGGATTACGACAAAAATAATGCCGTGGTCAGAAATTTCTGGAGTACGCACATCATCCACAAAATGGATAATATCGGTCAACACGTAGGCGGAATTAGGTAAAAATAGTAATAATAAAATCATGCCGAGCCACCACTGGATGCCTAATGGTGTTTTGGTGGTGCTGGTGGGGGTGCGGTGCTGACGGCTCAGTAGTAACCACGCCAAGGGGACGGGAATCAAAGCTAAAAAGCCATTCCACACCATCCAAGGTAAGTTACCGCGAAATATTTCCCATGCTTGAATCATAAATTTGTGGTGCCCTATGGAGATAGCGAAATTAGTCGAATTTTTACTAGGTCTCGTGGGGGACTTGATTACCCATCCCCGAGTCGTCGTGGGGTTTCTGGTGGAGCTATGGAAAGCGATGCCCCAAGGGTTTCACTGGTTGATCGGGGGGCTGCCCCAAGCTTGGCATCTCGGTACAGATTTTTTTATGGCACTGTCGCAAACTAACTGGTTGTATGCCATAGCCATCAACACTATTTTAGGTGCATTCGCTTTGTGCCTGCCCAGAAAGATACTGACTACGACGGGAATTTATCACGCTTGGTTTCTGGGAATTGTGGTCTGGGGCTGTTTGGGTTGGCAGGGATACGCGGTAATTTTGTTATATCTGATCGCTGGCTCAGGGGTGACTCGCATCGGCAAGGATATTAAAGAAGCTAAGGGCATTGCTGAAAAACGCGACGGTGCTAGGGGACCAGAAAATCTGTGGGGATCAGCAGCTACAGGGGCGATCTGTGCCTTGGGCTATGGTATTGCGCCCCATCCTTTATGGTTGCTGGGTTATGTGGCAAGCCTCAGTACTAAACTTGCGGACACCACCGCCAGCGAAATTGGCAAAGCCTATGGTAAACGCACGTTCTTGATCACTACATTCCAGCCTGTTGCCGCCGGTACAGAAGGAGCGGTTAGTTTAGAGGGAACTTTAGCGGGGATAGTTGGAGCGCTCTTAATTGGAATTACGGGTTATCTGGTGGGTTTAATCGCTCCTAGTGGCATTGTCTGGAGTATGATTGCCGCTTTTATTGCCACTAATATTGAAAGTTGGATCGGTGCGACATTTCAAGATCAATACGAATGGCTCACGAATGAAATGGTTAATGGCATAAATACGACTATTGGCGCATTAATTGCCGTCGGATTGGTGCTAGT
>JBIKNH010000005.1:0-45046 GCA_044358815.1 Pseudanabaenaceae cyanobacterium
AATCGCAGTCATTGCGAACACTAACATAATTTTTTAGCATCTATATTGGCATCGGCATTGGCATTGGTAAGGAAGCAACCAACATAATTCATAAACAACCATTCCTAAAGCCTAATTCAGTAAATCAGGAATCATGTCAGGCAATTTATTAAAATTTGTAATAGTTTTCAGAGATGCTTTCTAATAAAAAGCAACATAACTAATTCTTTTGCAAACCATTAGAAAAAACCTTGCCAAGATCTTGGGCAAATTCTGCCAAATTGGGAAACAGTTTGCGATAATTAAAGTCATAGGGTTTACAGAGCAAGTCTGCGTAGTGCCAAATTATTACCTTACTCAGCTTAATTTATCAAATTAATTTATCCAATTAATTCATCAAACTGCTTGATCAACTTTGCCACCCTCAGGGAGGTGTACCATGAAAGCTCTAAATTTAGGTACTGCTTGGATTGCTGCTATTGCCTTAGGACTCGTTGCCCTACCGCTGTCCGCATCGGCATTTAATCCCGAACATTTGCGCCAGTTAAAAGAAACTCGCAACTGTAGCAACTGTGATTTGGTTGGGGCGAATTTGAGTGGGGCTTATCTCGTGGGGGCAGACCTACGCAATGCCAAACTGGACAATGCCAATTTAACTAAAGCAAATCTGGAAGGTGCGGATCTGACTGGGGCAAGCCTAGTGGGAACAGATCTGACTAAGGCATATTTGACGAATGTTGGTTTAGATAATGCTGACTTGACCAATGCTAATTTCACAGGGGCGCGGTTGCTTTATGCCCATGTCCGCAATGCCAAAATTCGCAATGCCAACTTCATGAATGCCAAAATCGTTGGCACAGATTTTCGTGGAACTGATTTTAGTGCTGTGACCATCACCACAGAGTCACGCCCTAAATAGATTAGGTCTAAATCAGGTCTCCAATAAATCCTAGATCACTCGTGAATAAATGGATGTTAATTGCTGTTGATTAACCCTACGGATCTGGCTTTACAGATCACGGGGCAGATGCAAATGCCCTGCAATTTGTTGTAATTTTTATTGTAATTTGTCTGAAGCAGTTTGCATGATGTAATTAGCCTGAACATTTTTGACTTACATTCACGTTCTAGATAGTAGTGTAGTCCATCTCATCGCCGCAGGTGAGGTGATTGATTCCTTGGCAGCGGCGGTACGAGAACTAAGTGAAAATGCCATTGATGCCGCTGCTACCCGTATTACGATTGATTTATTTCCTGATACCTTGACGGTGCAGGTCCACGATAACGGTTGTGGCATGGAGCTAGAAGATCTCGCCACCGCCGTTACTGCCCATAGCACCAGTAAAATTACAGCGGCTCAAGACTTACAAAGCATTAATACTTTAGGTTTTCGCGGCGAAGCCCTCCACAGTTTGGCGCAATTGGCACAGGTGCAGATTTGTAGCCGTAAGCCCACAAGTCTCACGGGTTGGTTGGTGCAGTACACCCCAGAAGGTAAATTTAGTCAAGAGCCGCGCACTCAACCCCTCGCCCCAGGAACTGTGGTGACAGTGCAACAGTTATTTGCTCAACATCCCACCCGACGGGAAAATTTGCCTAGTACTGCCCAACAGGTGCGTAAGGTGCAGCGGCAAATTCAGGATCTGGCGTTGGCAAATCCTCAAATCACATGGCAGGTGCGCCTAGATCAAAAATCATGGCTGAATTATTGGCAGTGTCAGCACACAGGGGAACTCCTATTACAAATGCTGCCGGAAGCGCACCCAGCGGATTTGGTCTATGTCCATACTGCTGCCTATACCTCAGAGATCCCCGACACAGCCATAGAATTAGTTTTTGGGTTGCCGGATCGTTTGTCGCGGCGGCGGATGGATTGGCTACGGGTAGCAATTAATGGGCGAGTGATTCACTGTCCGGAAATTCAGCAAACCATTTTGACTGCTTTTACGAATACTTTACCGAAGCAGCGGTTTCCGGTGTGTGTGGTGCATCTCCATGTGCCGCCAGAACAAGTGGACTGGAACCGTCATCCTGCGAAACAGGAAGTATATTTACGGAACATCACCACATGGCAGAGCGCTCTGCAAAAATTAATTACCGATGCTCTGCAATACAAGCGCACCGATAACAGTTATAAATCTCTATCTTTTATCCAGCCGCTGTTACCGGACCTCAAAAATATGCAAGCAACGGGGCAAACCTCCCGACAATGGCAAAATGAGTTATCCCTAACGGATTTACCCTATCAAGAACGCGAATATGATCGTAATAATTCCCTAGGTTCTCAATTGAATCAAAGCAGATTACAGGAAGGTAAAAACATCTATCGTCTGAATGCTTCTTGGTTAGACCCAACGGAATTACAAACAACTGAAGCGGCTGTGAATCAAGGCTCTGTTCCTGATACTAGCGGTCACACTGGGTTTGATGGAGGACAGGTCAAGGTATTGGCGCAAATTCTGAATACATACATCTTATTAGAGCGACCGGATGGAATTTGGTTGATTGAGCAACACGTTGCCCACGAACGGATTCTCTTTGAGATGATTAGTAAGGCTTTGGGAATTGTGCCCTGTGAAACTCCGGTAATGCTGCAAAAATTGCATCCCCAAGCCCTGGATAATCTAGAACAAATGGGTTTAGATATTGCGGCATTAAGTGAAGGTTTATGGGCAGTGCGGTCAATTCCGGAATTGATTTTGCACCATGAAGAACGGGCGCACATTCTACAGGAAATGAGTCAGTGTCAGGATTTCCAGCAAGCTAAGGCAACCCTTGCCTGTCGTAGTGCCATTCGTAACGGGGTGAAGTTAGATCGCCTCAGTCAACAGCAACTGGTGGATCAATGGCGCATCACCCCTAATCCCCACACTTGCCCCCACGGTCGCCCGATTTGTTTGGCTTTAGCTGAAGCGGATTTAGCCAGATTCTTCCGTCGTAATTGGTTGGTGGATCGAGAGTGAGTTTTCAAGGTAAAAGTAAAAAGTAAAAAATATTCATTCCTAAACTTTGTCCTTTTGCCTTGCTACTTTTTACTTGATAAAAGCATCGTTGATTCGATTTCTGCGCGGACTTGTTTACTGATGTAGCTGCGGTTCATGCACTCGACAAGGAGGAGATTGGCGGCGTAATAATTTCTTTAGTAAGTTGCGATATTAAGTGTTATGCTTGACGTAATGCGTAACACTTGCCTATGCTTCAAAAATATAAGGACAAACGCACAGCCAAATTTGCTGCTGGTGATCGAGTTAAGGAATTTCAAGGATTTGAAAGGGAAGCATACAAACGTTTAGAAATTCTAGAAGCCGCACCTAATAAAAGATCTTGATCGAAATTGTTGATTATCACTAAACGAGAGAACAACTATGGCAAGACCTGCAATTCGCCCTGGGGAAATCCTAGCTGATGAACTAGAGGAACTGGCAATTAGTGCATCAGAACTGGCGCGATCGCTGCATATTCCCACAAATCGGATTACGCAAATTCTTAAAGGGCAAAGAGGTATTACGGCTGACACGGCATTACGTTTAGGAAGATGGTTCGGTACTGGTGCAGAGCTATGGCTTAATCTGCAAAAAGCCTATGAGTTACGCCTAATCTATGACTTTTAACGAAGACTCTAGAGTAAAGCTACCTTTAGTTTTGCACCTACATCGATTAGGTTATGAATACTTGTCGTTAAAAAATACGGTATGGGATGAGACGACAAATATATTGACTGATGTTTTTACGAAAAGTATTACCAAAATCAATCCTCGTATTGAAGAAGGGGACGTTGATAGATTATTAGGGGAAATTCGCTTTGCTCTAGACAACGAAGATCTGGGTAAGACTTTTTATGAAAAGCTTGTCGATCAGTCTGGCTATAGGCTGATTGATTTTGAAGACTTTGATAACAATAGTTTTCATGTAGTTACGGAGCTAACTTATAAGAATGGGGATGAAGAATTCCGTCCTGATATTGTTTTACTTATTAATGGGATGCCATTAGCTTTTGTAGAAGTAAAAAAGCCTAATAACAAAGATGGGACGCTGACAGAACGAGATCGCATTGACAGGCGTTTTCAAAATAAGAAATTTAGAAGATTTGCCAATATCACGCAGTTGATGGTCTTCTCTAACAATATGGAGTATGAAAGTGAATCGTCCTTACCTATACAGGGTGCGTTTTATGCATCTACTTCATATCAAAGTCATTCTTTTAATTATTTTCGTGAGAAAGAATCTTTGGATTTATCACTGCTTTTGAGTCCAGAAAGTGAAGAGATCGAGAATTATGTCCTAAAAGATAATAATTTATCGATTATTAAGCATAATCCAGAGTTTATTACTAACAAATCGCCAGACACACCTACAAATCGCCTATCGACCTCTTTGTTTAGCCGAGAGCGTTTGCAATTCATTTTGAGATATGCAATTGCTTATGTAAAAGATGTAAATGGCTGGCAGAAGCATATTATGCGTTATCCACAAATGTTTGCAACTCAGGCAATCGCAAAGGCTTTGGACAATGGCATAAAAAAGGGGATTATTTGGCACACTCAGGGTAGTGGTAAGACGGCTCTAGCTTTTTATAACGTCAAATTTTTGACAGGCTATTTCCAAAGGAAAAACGTCGTTCCTAAGTTTTACTTTATTGTCGATCGCATTGATTTGTTGGATCAAGCAAGTAGAGAATTTACTAGTCGTGGCTTAGTTGTTCATACAATTGACTCAAGGGAGGCTTTTGCTAAGAATATTAAATCTACTAGCGTGATTCATAATCTGTCAGGCAAGCCAGAGATTACGGTGGTTAATATTCAGAAATTTAAAGACGATCCTGATGTCCTGAAAACTGAGGATTATGACGTTAATATTCAGCGCGTTTATTTCTTAGATGAAGTTCACCGTAGCTATAACCCTAAAGGTAGTTTCCTAGCAAATCTCGAACAATCGGATCGCAGTGCGATCAAAATTGGGTTAACGGGAACACCTCTTTTAGGAGATGATTACAATTCTAAGGCTCTATTTGGTAATTACATTCATAAGTATTACTACGACGAATCTATTGCTGATGGATATACGTTACGGCTGATTCGAGAAGAGATCGAAACCAACTATAAATTGGTGCTGCAAAAGGCTTTGGAATCCGCCGAGGTACTGGCAGGCGCAATCGAGAAACAGTCGATATTTGCCCATCGTTCTTATGTGGAGCCGTTGTTTGACTATATTTTGCAAGATTTTGAGAATAGCCGATCACGTTTTGGCGATCACACTATTGGCGGGATGGTGATTTGTGATAGTTCGGCACAGGCAAAAATGCTCCATGAGATTTTTCTGGAAAGATTTCCCAATTCGCAAAATTTGCCAAATCCATCTTCTCGTCTCAGTGATGTGAGTGGTAAGTATGCAGTACGACTCAACCAGAAAAAGCAAAAAGCAAGTCTTACGGCGGCGCTGATTCTCCATGACGCTGGGACAAAGGAGGATCGCAAAAATTGGGTTGAGCAGTTTAAGGAAGGCAAAATTGATCTGTTGTTTGTTTACAATATGTTGCTGACGGGGTTTGATGCCCCCCGACTGAAAAAGCTCTATTTAGGACGTGTAATCAAGAAGCACAACTTATTACAAGCTCTAACTCGTGTTAATCGACCTTATAAAAACTTTCGTTATGGCTTTGTGGTGGATTTTGCGGATATTCGGAAGGAATTTGATGCAACTAATAAAGCCTATTTTGACGAGTTACAGGCGGAATTGGGGGATGAGCTAGAGCATTACTCCAATTTGTTTAAGTCAGAAGAAGAGATAGAATCTGAGATTGCAGAAATTGAAGATGTGCTATTTCGCTATGACACGGCAAATGGGGAGATTTTTTCGCAGCAGATTGACCAGATAAATGATAGGGAGACGGTTTTAGCACTGAAAAATGTTTTAGGAAATGCGAAAAGTCTGTATAACTTGATTCGGTTGATGGGACATTATGAACTTTTGAAAAGGTTTGATTTTCAGCAGTCTAATCGGATGTATCAGGTGGCAAGCGATCATCTGAATATGATTAATCTGAAGATAAGATTAGAAGGTGGTGCGGATGTTACCAATTTACTCAATGAAGCTTTGGAAGATGTGATCTTTTCATTTGTGAAGGTGGGTGAAGAGGAATTGGTGCTGGCGGATCAGCTTAAGAATACATTGAGACAAACCCGTGAGGCTTTAGCAAATAACTTTGACAAGGCAGATCCGCAATTTGTAAGCTTGAAAGATGAGCTAGAGCGTTTGTTTAAGCAGAAAAAGCTGAGTGAGGTGAGCCAAGAGGAGATGAACGCTAATATCGCTAGTCTGAATCAGATTTATGAAAAGATTAAGGAGCTTAATCGTCAAAACAACTTATTAAAAGCTAAGTACGATCATGACGCGAAGTTTGTAAGGTTACACAAGCGGCTAGTCGAGTGGGGCAAGTTGTCACAAACAGAGCGTAAAATCTGTGAGATACTACTAACCGTAAAGGTTGATGCTGATAGCTTGGTCTTGCAAAACACGAAGATTTTAACTAATGAGGTTTATTTTAGTAAAGAGATGATTCGCTTGCTGATTGCTCGGTTTGCACAGCAAAAGATCAAACTAAACGCTGAAACCTCAACCTATATCAATAACTTGATTGTCAAAGAATATATGGATGAATTTAATGGAGTTGGGGCTTAAAGTTATAATATGTAAACGTAATTGCAAGATAGGTACATAGAGATGGTTCTAGCCGTAGCGAAAACAGAGTTAGTTACTTTTGAAAAATTTGCTGAGTGGAAGCCTGAGCGTGGTTTGTATGAGTTGCATAATGGAGTAATTGTTGAAATGCCGCAGCCTGTTGGAAAGCATGAGCAAGTTAAGGGTTTTTTGGCTACTGAGTTAGTGTTTGAGTATAGACAGGCAAAGCTGCCTTATTTTTTGCCAAGTGATGTATTGCTCAAATTGCCTGATGCTGATTCAGCTTATTTGCCTGATGTTCTGATTGTGAAGACTTCTAATCTGGTAAATGAGCCGTTGTGGGAGAAACAATCTACGATCACTCAGGGTGAATCTGTTGTAATTGCGATCGAGGTGGTCAGTACTAATTGGCGGGATGATTATTTGACTAAGGTTGCTGATTATGAGGCGATGGGGATTCCTGAATATTGGATTGTGGATTATTTAGGGATTGGCGGAAGGCGGTTTATTGGCAATCCTAAGCAGCCAACGATTTTAGTGCATGAGTTAATTGATGGGGAATATCAAGTGACGATATTTCAAGGAGATGCGCGGGTTATATCACCGACTTTTCCAGAATTGAATTTGACGGCTAAGCAGATTTTTGAAGCAGGAATTGCATAGAGATATGAATCAACTAAATGATACGGATTTTGGACAGAAGATTAGGGATTTAATTGATGGATTGAAGGGGATTTGTGCTTCCTATGGGTTGGGGAATGATGGGAATGAATTTAAGATTATTACGCAGGTGTTTCTCTATAAGTTGATGAATGATAAGTTTGCTTTTGAGGTGAAGCAGGCTGTGCCAGAGGTGTTGGAAGGTGGGCAAAGTTGGGAAAGTGCGTTAAGGGGGATGTCTGAAGAAGATTATGAGTTTATGTTGCTGCAATTACCATCGAATACGGCAAATTTAAAGCCTGATCATTTTATTGCGACTTTGTATGAGAAGCAGAATGATAAGAACTTTGCAAAATTATTTGATGATACGTTGATCGATATCGCGTTTCAAAACAATGAAATTTTCTCGGTGAAGACGGAAGGGGATACCAAGATTCCGTTGTTCGATCGCGTGAGTGAGTTTATTACGGATACTTCTAAGCGCGATAATTTTTGTCGGGCGGTGATTAATCAGCTAATCAAATTTAGTGCGGAACATATTTTTACGCAGAAGTATGATTTTTTTGCGACTTTGTTTGAGTATTTGATTAAGGACTATAACAAGGATAGTGGCGGCAAGTATGCGGAATACTATACGCCCCATGCAGTGGCGCGGATTATGGCGGCGATTTTGGTGAGTCAGCCTGTGCAGGATGTGACGGTTTATGATCCTTCGGCGGGTTCGGGGACTTTGTTGATGAGTCTTGCCCATGCGATCGGTGAGGAGCGCTGTACGATTTATTCTCAGGATATTTCGCAAAAGTCTTCGAGTTTATTGCGGTTGAATTTGATTTTAAATAATCTGGTGCATTCGATTCCGAATATCATTCAGGGGAATACGTTGGAGCATCCCTATCATAAGGATGGAGCGCAGTTAGCGAAGTTTGATTATATTGTGTCTAATCCACCGTTTAAGATGGATTTTAGCGATTATGTGGGAAAGCTGGGCAAAGGGTCGCGCTTTTTTGCGGGGATTCCCAATGTCCCGAATAAAGCGAAGGATAAGATGGCGATTTATACGCTATTTTTGCAGCATATTATCTATTCCCTAAAGCCAAAGGGTAAGGCGGCGGTGGTAGTTCCGACTGGGTTTATTACGGCGCAGTCTGGTATTGATCGGGCGATTCGTGAGAAGTTGGTAAATGAAAGGATGTTGGCGGGTGTGGTGTCGATGCCGAGCAATATTTTTGCGACGACGGGTACGAATGTGTCGATTTTGTTTATGGATCGCGGCAATCAGGGCGATGTGGTGTTGATTGATGCGTCTGGGTTGGGGGAGACTGTGAAGGATGGCAAGAATCAGAAGACGGTGTTAACGGAGGTGGAGGAGGCGCAAATTATTTCGACTTTTAATGAGAAGAAGGCTGTTGATGATTTTTCGGTGGTGGTGAGTTATGAGGAAATCGCGGCTAAAAATTATTCGTTGAGTGCGGGTCAGTATTTTGATGTAAAGATAGAGTATGTGGATATTTCGCAGGATGAGTTTGAGGAGAAGTTAAGGTCTTTTTCGAGTAATCTAGATCGTTTTTTTGCGGAGTCTGGGGATTTGGAAGTTGAGATTAAGAAGCAGTTGGCGGGGTTGAAGTATGAGTAAGGTTGAAGGCAAAAAATTAGGTGACATTCTAAATCTCAAACGGGGTTATGATTTACCATCTTATGAGCGAGAAGATGGTCTATATCCTATTTTTAGTTCTTCTGGTATATCTGGATATCATTCTCAGTATAAGGCAGATGGTGAAGGTGTTGTAATTGGCAGATATGGAACTCTAGGCGAACCATATTATGTTAATGGGAAATACTGGCCGCATAATACATCTCTATATGTGACTGACTTTAAAGGCAATTCTCCTAAGTATGTTTATTACTTGTTGAAGTGTTTAGGGGATATCAAAACATCAGATAAAAGTACAGTTCCTGGAGTGAATAGAAATGAATTGCATGAGATGAGCGTTCCTTTCGTTACAACCCGTAAACAACAAGATAAAATTGCGGCTGTTCTTTCTGTTCTTGATGCCAAAATAGAACTGAATAATCGAATTAATGCTGAGTTAGAGAGTCTGGCGAAGACAATTTATGATTATTGGTTTGTGCAGTTTGACTTTCCCTTCGACTTCGCTCAGGGCAAGCCTAGTGCAGATGGAAAGCCCTATAAGTCTTCTGGCGGTGAGATGGTGTATGTGCAAGAAGGAAAAGGCGAGCGGGCGATTCCTGCGGGTTGGGAAGTTAAAAAACTGAGGGAATTTGCAAATACGGCTTCAGGTGGAACACCTTTATCAACTAAATCAGAATATTATGAGAAAGGAGATATAGCTTGGATAAATAGTGGCGAAGTCAATAATCGTTACATAACGGAGGCAAATAATTTTATTACCCACGCTGGGTTAGACAATTCAAGCGCCAAACTTTTTGAACCAAATACATTATTAGTCGCAATGTATGGTGCAACTGCGGGAAAAGTAAGTTTATTACAAATTCATGCTTGTACAAATCAAGCTATATGTGCGATTACTCCAAACTCTATTATCTACAATAATTTTTTAAAATTTGCTTTAGATGATCTATACAAACATTTGATTAATTTAAGTACTGGTTCAGCAAGAGATAATCTTTCCCAAGATATTATAAAAAACTTAAAATTTACTTTGCCAGAAGAAAATTTACTTATTAGGTTTAACAAAGTAGTTAATCCAATAATTAGCAAAATACTAGTAAATCAAAGAGAAAATCAACAACTAACCCAACTCCGCGATTGGCTGCTACCGATGCTAATGAACGGACAGGTCAGCATTAAATAAACCTAGATTTTTGTAAAACATTAGTGTGTCTAAATCATGAAAAAACAACAAGCGATCCAACTTCTTACAAGCAGTAAACCAATATTACAAGAAAAATTTGGTGTTACAAAACTTGCCCTATTTGGCTCAACAGCAAGAGATACCGCTCAACCAAATAGCGATATCGATATCCTCATTAGCTTTAATACCCCTGCCACATCAAAACTCTACTTTGGTACATTATTTTATTTAGAAGATCTCTTACAATGTCCAGTTGATCTAGTTACCGAAACTGCCCTCAGAAAAGAATTACGACCATTCATCGAAGCAGAAAGTATATATGTCTAACAAACCAATTCGCGAATGATATTTTTACATTGATGACATGATTCGTTTTTCCCAAAAAGTGATCCGTTATACTCACGATCACGATCAAACAAGTTTTCTAGAAGACGAGTTACATTATGATGCCACTCTCAGAAATATAGAACTCATCGGTGAAGCAGCCACAAATATTCCCATAGAGATACGAGAAGCTAATCCAGAGATTCCTTGGCGGCAAATTATCGCAACTCGCAACCGCATTATTCATGGATATCTCGGTATTGATGACAATGTTGTTTGGAGCATCATTACTGAAGAAATTCCCGACCTTTTAGACTTACTGCAAAAGCTTAGAGCTAAAATCAGCAAATAATACAAATTGGCGATCGGCTCCTACCGATGCTAATGAACGAACGGACAAGTTAGCATTAAATAAACTTTGCTCAAGCATTTCTAAAAGAGAAATCTAATTATGAAAAAGCAAAAACAGTTACAGGAAAATCGAGAAAATATTTTAGCGATCGCCGCTAAACATGGAGCCTTTAATGTGAGGGTTTTTGGCTCAGTCGCCCGTGGTGAAGACACCCCAGAAAGTGATATTGATCTCTTGATTGATTATGACATCGAAAAAACAACCCCTTGGTTTCCAGTTGGACTGATTCGCGACTTAGAAAACCTTTTACAAACTAAAGTCGATGTTGTCACCGTTGAAGGCTTAAAAAGTAGAATCCGCGATCAGGTTCTACAGGAGTCAATTAACCTATGAGAGATGATCGAGAAAGAATAGAAGATATTCGAGAAGCAATTAACAAAATCGAGAAATATTCAATATTAGGTAAAGATAAGTTTCTGAATGACGAACTAATTCAAAGCTGGATTTTATTGCAATTAGAGACCATAGGTGAAGCAGCAAGAGCCATGTCCGATGAAACTCATATAAAATATCCAGAAATTGCATGGAGAGATATTATCGATTTTCGTAATTTAATTGTTCACGAATATTTTCGTATAGATTTAAAATTAGTTTGGAAAATCGTAGAGCAAGAGTTACCTATTCTGAAAAAACAAATCGAGAAAATCAACAACTAACCCAACTCCGCGATTGGCTACTACCGATGCTAATGAACGGACAGGTTAGCATTAAGTAATCTTTTTGTACTATCATATAAATTAAATTAGCCATGTTCACCTATAACGACCTTCAACTAAAACAAAGAATAGGCATCCCTGATGCAGAGATCAGCCAGTTTTGTCAAAAGTGGCACATAATTAAAATGGGAATATTTGGTTCTATTCTCAGCCCACAGTATCGCCCTGACAGCGACATAGACATCCTGATTCAATTTAATCCTGTTGCCAGGCAGGGACTTCTTACCATTGCAAAAATCAAATTAGAACTAGAGAATAAACTACATCGAGCTATTGATATTGCCATTTGGGAAGGTGTCGAAAATAGTGATAATTGGATTCGCAGAAAATCAATTTTAGATACAGTAACTATAATTTATGAACAGAAATAATGCATCCTTGTTAGACATTTTTAACGCCTGCCAGCGCATTATCAGTTTTAGCGAAGGACTCGATCAAGATAGACTAAATCAAAATGAAGAAAAACAATTTGCAATTTTATATCAAATAATAGTTATTGGAGAAGCTGTTAAACGACTAACACCAGAGTTTAGGGAAAACTTTGCATATATACCTTGGCGTGAAATTGCAGGAATGCGAGACATCTTAGCTCATCAATACGATCGGATTAATTTAAAAGTACTTTGGGACGTAATTAAAAATGATATTCCTGAATTAATCGAATTGATCGAACCACTAATACCACGTCCCTAAAATCAACAACTAACCCAACTCCGCGATTGGCTACTACCGATGCTAATGAACGGACAGGTTAGCATTAAATAAACCTAAATAAAAATAAAACCATGCAACTAATCGACATCACCCACGCCCAAACCCAACTCCCTCAACTCATGCAAATCGCCCTGCAAGGTGAAGAAATCATCATCACCCGCAACAATCAACCAATTCTCAAACTAAGTCAAATATCCTCCTCACCCAAAAGAAGACAAAGAGGCAGTGCCAAAGGACAAATCAAAATCGCGCCCGACTTTAAAGCGCCCCTTGAAGACTTTCAGGAGTATATGACATGAAAATAATCCTTGATACCATTACATCATCGAGATCCATTTGATAGATTGCTAATCGCCCAAGCGATCGCTGAAGAAGTCCCCATTATTAGCATTGATAAAAAATTTGATCTCTATGAAGTTAACCGCCAATGGTAAACAACTGACCCAAATCGGCGATCGGCTGCTACCGATGCTAATGAACGGACAGGTTAGTATTAAATAAACCTAGATTTCCATAACCAAGGTAAACATCATGTTACAACTAGAAATCAAATCCGATGCCCCCGATCTTGAAATTGTGCAAAACCTAGTTAGATCAGCCATTAATTCTGAGATTAAAAACTTAAAACGCTCCATCGATAAAACCAACAAACTTCTACAAGAATTTGAAACAAAATATCAAGTTTCATCGGATTTCTTTTTGTCTAACTGGACAGCCGAAGACCTCGAAGGCAGAGACGATGAATATGTAAATTGGGCAGGTGAAATCAAAATTAAACAAAGGCTGGTAAATGCTCTACAAAAACTAGAAGCGATCGAGTATGTTACTCAATACTTACCAAAATAATATTGTTTCTATTATTCAGAAATATGTTGATAATGGCTATATTGTGTCATTTAACTTCTCAGTAGATGCTAGGTCAAACCATATCGGATTTATTCAAGGGAGTTTAGAGTTTTTGCAAGGTTCAAGACTATTTTTTAGAGAATATGTCGATCTGCAAGAATCCATTGAAAAATTATCTTACTCATTCCATTACCAAGATGCAGAGAATAATTTAATATTTCGCTATGACAACGCACAACACAAACCAGACTTAGGGTATGCAGAGCATAAACACATAAGAGATAAAATTATTTCATCTAAAATTCCAGATATTGAACAAGTAATTTTAGAAATCATTAATGAATATCTAGATGTCTAAGTGCCCGGAAAATCAACAACTAACCCAACTCCGCGATTGGCTGCTACCGATGCTAATGAACGGACAAGTTAGCATTAAATAAACCTAGATTTTTATCAGAACATTTAAACCACCCTAAGACCGAGGCTGATCAAACCCATCAACCCCAGTCAATCAGCATTACAAAAAACTAAAATCGGAATGTTGGGATTTGAACCCAAGACCCCCACTACCCCAAAGTGGTGCGCTACCAAGCTGCGCTACATCCCGCCGCACCCAGCCAGTCCTAGAGTTACCTCTTGAGTACCGCTCTTGTGCTTTGTCAAGATAGCATATATACCCTGAGGTTTGTCAATAGTTGAAGTAGAAATTTTTACATTACCCTTGGCAACAACCCATTACGACCAATTACAAGCCACTATCAGCAACTTTTGCCCAGAATGACAAGATTTCGCAATATTTCCGAAAGAATCGGCGTTAAGGTATAGGTTCCCAAGCCCCAAAGAGCTTAGTATATCTACTGGCAGTTATTTCGATTTCAATTATTTTGATTTAAAGTGTAATCTCACTATGGCAAAAGCAGTGTGGAACGGTGTTGTGATTGCTGAAAGCGATCAGTACGAAGTGGTGGACGGCAATTGCTACTTTCCCCCCGACAAAATCAAGGGGGAATATTTTCAGCCAAGTAACACTCACACAACCTGTGGCTGGAAAGGTGTTGCCAGCTATTACACCCTGAATGTAGCGGGTCAGCAAAATGTTGATGCAGCTTGGTATTATCCCGAACCCAAAGATGCCGCAAAACAAATCAAAGGCTATGTGGCTTTTTGGCGCGGTGTGAAAGTCGAACGTTAATTGTCGAGCGCTAATTCTTTCTTTGGTTGTTTCAAAGATTCAAACAAAAAAATCCTCTGCTCTCCCATTTTTAGTGAGACCACGCAGAGGATTTTGCTTTTTGAAGTAGGGATAGGGGAGAATTTAGATTTAGGGGGGAAATCTAGTTTTGGCTCATATAGCCCACAATTGCTTCACGGTATTCGCTCTTTTGTTTCACGCCCCGCATTTCCCCTAAAAGAGCCTTCTTTTTGAAAAACTGCACCGTTGGTGTACCAATCACCCCAGCCCCTTCAGCAATGGCAGACTCGGCGGCGATGTCAATCTCTACGGTGCAAATCTGACCGCTAAATTCCTCTGCCACCTTGTTTAAAATTGGCTTGAGCATCCGGCAAGGTCCACAGGTGGGGGCAGTGTATTTGACCATGATCAGCTTATCGGTTTCGTGGTAGAGCTTCCGCAGCGCCACACCACCACTATAAAAAGTCTGATCATCTGTAATGGTATCAGGATCAACAGACTCACCCTCAGCACTAGCACTCGTAGCAGTGGTTTCCGCCTCAGACACGGACTCAGGAGCAGCTTCAGTGACAAACTCCTGCATTAGACCATTTGCCGACAACCAGCGCTCAGCTTCGAGGGCAGCCATACAGCCACTACCCGCCGCTGTGATTGCCTGCCGATACTCGTGATCTTGTACATCACCACAGGCAAAAACCCCCGCTACATTGGTTTCCGTAGATTTGCCGTGGGTGACAATGTAACCCGTTGCATCTAGTTCCAGTTGTCCCTCAAATAGACTGGTATTAGGCTGGTGACCAATGGCATAAAACAAACCGCCCACCGGCAGATCCGATTCTTCATTAGTTTGTAAATTACGCAGCCGAATCCCCTTGATAGTTTCATCACCATAGACATCGACCGGCGCAGTATACCAATGGACTTGGATCTTCGGGTGAGCCAAAACCCGATCTTGCATCACCTTACTAGCCCGCATTTGATCCCGTCGCACCAGCAAATGAATCTTACTGCCATATTTGGTCAAGAAAATTGCCTCTTCTGCTGCGGTATCACCACCGCCAACCACCGCCAACTCTACCCCTCGGAAAATCGGCGCGGCTCCATCACAAATTGCACAGGCAGAGATGCCCTTGTTCCAAAATTCTGGCTCACTGGGCAAATGTAGGCGCTTTGCAGTAGCTCCCGTGGCAATGATAATGCTATGGGTGTGCACCTCTCGACTGGTGGAACGGACCACAAAAGGACGTTGTGACAGATCCACCGCCGTTACGTCTTCGGTGATTAACTCAGCGCCGCAGTGTTCCGCCTGTTCTTTGATGCGTCCCATCAGTTCCGGTCCCATGATACCAGTGGGAAATCCTGGGAAATTTTCCACATCAGTGGTGGTCATTAACTGTCCACCCGGAATGCCTCCCGCTTGAAACCCTTCAAATACCAAGGGTTTTAGGTTAGCTCGCCCTGCATAGATTGCCGCAGTGTGTCCTGCCGGACCAGAGCCGATAACGACCACATTTTCGATTGTCGCGTCAGAAGAAGTCATGATAATTTGTGGGGATAACTGTTTGACTAGATTGGATATGTCTGATCGGTTTAGACCAATGTAACTGCTGGATCTAATTTAGCCCACAATTGAAACTCTTGACGTGACACCCTGGAGCGACTCTAATAGGTCATCAAACTAATCACAGTGACATCTTGGGGCAGATTTACCCGTCCATTCAAGAAACTCAATTCAATCAGAAAAGCGAATCCTAATAAATTCCCCCCAGCCTGACCAACTAAGCTGGCTGTAGCATTTGCCGTGCCCCCAGTGGCAATTACATCATCCACCACTAAGACCCGCTGCCCTGGTTGAATTGCATCCTGATGAATCTCAAGGCGATCGGTACCATATTCCAAAGCATATTCTGCCTGAAACGTGGCACGCGGTAATTTACCCACCTTACGCACCGGCACAAAACCACAGCCTAAATGCATCGCCAACGGTGTTCCCAGCAAAAATCCTCGCGACTCTACCCCCACAATCACATCTACCGTCAGATTAGCCGCCTCAATTGCTGCTGCAAAACTTTGGGTCACCTGCGCTAAACCCTGAGGATGGGCTAAAAGCGGCGTAATATCCCGAAACATAATCCCTGGTTTCGGAAAGTCGGCAACATCTTGAATTAATGACTGAAATTCTGAGGGCAAGCTAACCATAACTGGCAATTCTGGGGGATAAATCGTGTTTTAAGTATTTGTACCATCACTTATCGGAAAATAGGGTTTAAACCCCCGTCCTTCTAGGACAGCTTTATATTATTGTACTATTTTGTGCTAGAATGTATAGCATAAGAAACCTCGAACCATGCTACTCCTCGAAGCAAAACTAAAAGGCAAAACAGAATAGTACAACCTCATTGACGAGGCGATTCGTACTGCCCTGTTTGTGCGTAATAAAGCTTTGAGGCTCTGGATGGATGTCAAGGATAGCGATAAATACGACCTCAACAAATACTGCTCTGTGCTTGCTAAAGAGTTTAAATTTGCCAAAAAGCTCAATTCACAAGCTAGACAAGCCAGTTCAGAGAGAGCATGGTCAGCCATATCTAGATTCTTGGACAACTGCAAAAAGAAAGTATCAGGCAAGAAAGGGTTTCCAAGGTTTAAAAAGCGTGGACATTCGGTTGAATATAAACAATCAGGATGGAAACTATCTGAGAATCGGAAATACCTAACTTTGACCGATGGCTTTAAGATTGGCAGACTCAAATTAGTTGGCAGTCGTGACCTTAATTTCTATCAGGTTGAGCAAATTAAACGGGTCAGGCTGGTAAAACGGGCTGATGGTTACTATGCTCAGTTCTGTGTCGATGTTGACCGTAGAGAAGAGATAGCACCATCAAAAAACACAATTGGTTTAGATGTGGGGCTGAATCATTTCTATACCGGTAGTAATGGTCAAGTGGTGGAAAATCCCAGAAGTGTTGACAGATAGAAAATGGGAGTAAAAAGGAGACAGAATATGTTATTTTGCCCCGATCAAATGAAAAAATAATTAGCTTATGTTACTTTCATTTTCTAACATCGTCAGGTCAATATTGAAAGAGCTACCAGCAAATGACTACCCAGTATTGAATAGTCGTCTATTCTTTGAAACCTGGCTAAACTTTGTTTTAGATAACAGTTTAACCAGCATGAGAGATTTATTTTATCGATTAAATTACACTGGTATTAAGGTTGACATTTCGACATTTTCAAAAGCTTGTAAGTATCGAACAGAACAAACATCTTGTCGGATATATATGAATTTGGTCAATCGTCTAAAGCAACGCAGAAAAGACGATGATTTAGGTTTATTTGCGATTGACTCAACAGTAATTAGCTTGACAAGTCAGCTATTTTGGCAACAAAATATTATCAAGTAAAATTGATTAATGACGTTGATGTTGAAGAGGGATATACAACGGAATGCTTGATCCGATTTGGTCAAGAAAATGATGCTAAATATTTGGATGAAGTGATGACGATGATTCCGGCTAACAGTATAGCAATCATGGATCGTGGGTATGCCAGTTGGGATTTTGTCAATCAAATGAGTGATGCAGAACTAAAGTTTGTTCTGAGAATCAGAAATAATATGAAGACAAGGTTTGACCATGACAAATATCGTGTGGTCAAGTTTTATGATGCGCAAAATTGTGAATATAGATTGGCGACCAATTTGACTGAATGTAGTGATGAAGAAGTAGCAGCAATTTATAGCAAACGTTGGCAAATAGAACTGCTATGGAAATTTCTAAAAATGCATCTTAAGCTTGACCATTTGATTACTAAGAATTTAAATGGGGTAAAGCTACAAATTTATACAGTTCTCATAGCTTGCTTAATTCTTCAGCTAATTGAAATTCCGCCATTTTATGGCAACAGATTACTAGAAAAGTTTCGTTATATCCAGATATTTTTACACCGACACTGCTCCTTAATCCACTGGAGCTATGATCTATTCCCTGAGCTTCTCTTTTAGTATTTTGTTAAGTTTTGTTTACTCATTCAACACTTCTGAGTTGGAGCATATATTGGAGACCGTTCTCGACGTTCCGCTAAGAAACTCTGGTTGTCCATACCTGCTGTTTATCCTCAATGTGCAGTATGTTATACAGACTTTTGGGAAGCATACTCAGAAGTATTGCCTAGCAAGCGACATCAAGCTGTGGGTAAAGAAACAGGTAAGACCAGCTATATTGAGAGAGTCAACAATACTTTCCGTCAAAGAATTGGAAGATTAGTAAGGAAGACATCATCTTTCTCCAAGAAGTTGAAAAATCATATTGACTCTATTTGGTACTTCATACATCATTACAATGCCTCACTCTCAGCCTAAACATTACTTTGCACCACTACCATAGCTTTTTGCGTTCTATCTCGCAAACTCACTCCACAATGTCACTAATGTATGGAAATATATGGAATAGTGACTTGTACTTCCTTATTTCATGCATAACTCTATTCAGAACTCCATCAGTTCGGGTTTTCTATTAGTTATTAGTTTCAGAGCAGAACTATCAGAACAGAATAAATTATAAGGCTTTATAATCTTTCCCGTGATATACCAGTGATAATTTACCAAAGCAAAGTGGCAAAATATAACGTGACACAATAAATCACCAATCCCCTGAACTTGCCCCTAAATTTGCTCCTGAATTTGTTAAATAGAGTTGCCCCATGTCACTAAAAGCAGGGAAAGAAGCCCTTTTACGCAAACATTACGCCGAAGCCATTGCCCTTTTACATGAATATTGCGCCGATCACCCCGATCCTACGGCAAAGGATTATGTTCAGGCGCAAATCTGGCTCGTCTCTGCCTACAAGAAAACCGGACGAGCCGATAAGTCCATCACGATTTGCGAAAACCTTCAGGGCTATGTTGACCCGCAGTTACAGGAATGGGCAGCAAAATCCATTGTGTCGTTACGGCGCAGTTTAGCCAGTCCCCAAAAAGTCGAAGCTTTCCGTAATGTCATAGAAGCTAATGCAGATGTGGAATCCCTCGCTCCCTCCCAATCGCGGCGGTATCACAAACGTCCTGTGACAGTGGCAATGCCGGAGGGCGATCAATATTGGCTCATAGCCGCAATGGCAATTACTTTGCTGACTTTGATGGGATTGATTCTGGTGGGGTGGATTGGTTTAGTAAGTTTAGTGTCGGTGAATTTAACTGACCGCTGGTGGACAGTAGTAGGTTGGGGCACACTCCTGATTAGCATGGTGCTGTTTTTTATGTCCCCTTGGCTGATTGACATTACCCAGCGGCAATATCAACGCACCCAATGGATCACTCTCGCTGACCTCGAACCCAAAAGCGCCGAAGCAGTGGCAATGATCGAGGAATTTTGTGAAAGACATCAGATGGATGTGCCTCGGTTAGGGTTAATTGATGATGATACACCGGTGATTTTTACCTATGGGGTTTTGCGAAATTCCGTGCGAATTGTAGCTAGTCGCGGTTTACTGAAATTACTTGATGAAGATGAAATCGCCGCAGTATATGGCTATCAACTAGGGCAAATCTATTACCGTACCTATGGCATTTTGACCTTTGGCTCTGCACCGATTCAGATTCTCTATTGGATTTATGTCACATTCAGCCGTCTGAGTTATCGCGCCAAGTTTGCGAAGGAATTTTGGCAAGGGGCGGCGATGCTGTCTAATTTGTTCTATCGCCTCAGTACCTATCTGCTATTTTTCCTGTCCCGCCGCAGTGCCTATGGCTGTGATCACTTTGCCACTAGCTTAACGGGAAATCCCAACGCAGTGAGTCGCGCTTTGACTAAGATTGCGCGGGGACTACTGCCATACACTAAGGCAGGTAGTTTGGGGCAGTCGCTCTTATCGCCACCGTCCCAAAATCCTAACCGTCTGCTAGAGTCGAGCCGTGCCATCGGTTTCTGTGACTACAGCACAACTATGGCGACGGGAATTGCCTTTAACATCATGTACAGCGGTCAATGCACCAAAAATATGTACGAGGTTTTTCTATGGGAATTAGGGAATCCCTGGGCGAGTTGGCTGCAATGTCATTCCAGTCATCCCCTCTTAGCCAAGCGCATGAGTACCCTGGCGAATTATTGTAAACAGTTGGGTTTACAGACAGAATATGATTTTGCGGGATTGATCAAACAAAGCCAACGCCTTGACAAAACCAAGCTATACCGCAACTTTGGGCGAGATTGGTTGATTCAAGTCTCACCGTTTTTGGGTTTGGTGCTGGGGTTAGGGGGAGCAGTGGCGCTGGAGTGGCTTTATAACCGCTGGCTCGTGTGGAGTCTAAGCATGATTGGCTTAGGTTTGGGGTGGATGTTGCAGGGGAGTTTGCGTTATCCAGATTTTCGCCGCGTTAGTGATACGGATTTAGTCACGCTCTTGCTTGATCCCTATGCTAGTTTCGTGAAAGGTTTACCAGTACAAATTGCGGGGGAATTACTGAACTATAACAGCGACGCATGGGCGGGTTATGTGCTGCAAATTGAAGATCAAGGAGGCATGATGTACCTGCATTATTTGCCCGATCCTAAACAATTACTGATTGATCCACTGCCGACTTTAGAGAAAATGGAACGTTTAGTCGATCAGTCCGTCCTAGTAACTGGGTGGTTCCGTCACGGTAACTTGCCCATGATTGATGTTTCTACAGTGCAGCCCATTTTAACTGAAGAACTTTTAGCAAGATCTTCCCTGAATAGTCAACATCAATTTTGGAATAACCTCACTAGCTCTCTACTAGTAATGGCTGGTGTGTTGTTACTACTTCTAACTGGTAGATTGTGGTAAGCAAGTTCACTCCTATCGAATCAACTTTAATCAACACAGAATTATTCCGCAGACTTTTCCATTATTCCCTTCCCCCCTTGATTATGGAGAGGTTTAGTTCTCATGGCTATGAAAAGTTTTTTTACTTTCCCCAAATTCCCCTTACATTCCCTAAGGGGTAGTAGTTTCAAGCAACCTAAGTTTTTTTTAATTAGCGTCCTGCTGTCAGCTTTGTTAACCATTGCGGGACAGGGGACTTTTCTGGCGGATATGGTTCAGGGGCAGACTATTACCAGCGCCAAGGTCCAAGAAATTATTGATGGTAGGGAAGTATACATCCAGAGCCGTCAAGCGAAGATTAATGACATTGCCTATGCCAAACACCGTGTGAATACTGGTAATTCTCGCACTGAATTATTACTTAATAATAATGCTGTGCTGCGCTTAGCCAAAAATTCTGCCCTAACCATTGGACAATGTGCCAATCTGAGGAAAGGTTCCCTCATGATCAGTGGCAAGCTCAATGGCTGTACGGCTAATATGACTAGTGGCGTGCGGGGTACAACCTATCTCATCGAAATTAGTGATGATGGAAAGGAAGAGGTCAAGGTTTTAGAAGGTGAAGTGGTCGTGACCCGTGAAGTTAAAGTTAGCACTATGAATAATGACCCCTTAGCTAACCTCGATAATCCCCAAAATTTTGACTTTGCCATTCCTAGTGACAAGGATAAGCAATTTACCTCAGGACCATCTTTACCTCCCCCCAATACCGTCAACAATCGCCCCACTTTTCCCAACACCTATGGCGATTTATTTCCCAAGAGCAATCAGACTGGTGGTGATGCCTTACTCCTTAGGGAAGACAAAAAACCAATTTTAGAAACCCGTCAGCCACGGCAAGAGGTGATCTTAAAAGCGGGTGAAAAAGTGGAATTAGATGTAGCAGGTGGCGTTTTAGGTGCGATTCAGGCAATGACTCAGAGCGACTTTGAGCAAGTACTGCGGGGCAATCTGTTCCAAGGCTTTCAGAACCAGATTCCTGGATTTGATAAGGTCCGCAACACATTCCAAAATCTATTCCCTGGTGCCGATTTCCCCATTGCTGTGCCCACAATTCCCATTCCTGGAATCCCTAGTTTACCGAGTCTTCCGTTCTAGGTGATTGGAAAATTGAGTTTAAGACCCGTCCTTCACTTCGACAAGCTCAGTGACCACTAGGGCGGGTTTGTATTAGCTAGATGTTTTCCATCAGTTAGTGATGCTGGTTGGAGTGAAATTGTTAGGCAACTAGAATATAAGTGCAACTGGTATTGCAGTACGCATCATGATAGAGATGTCAATGCTGCTAAAAATATAGTTGTTTAAAATGATTTGTAGAGGAGACTTCGACTTCGCTCAGTCCTCGGTCTATGTTAGCTGATCGAAGTCGAAGCTGTGTTTTTTATTTGAATCATCTATATTCTTGCCACAGGGTTTGCGGTGCATGGCTGTGGAGTGACTATTCTGCCTATTTCCCTAACTTAACCAACTCCCTAACAAAGCCTTTGCTCCAACCAATACCGAGTGGCAGCCTCAAGCTTATCAATATCCAAAGGTTTAGTAATGTAGTCATCACAACCCGCTGCTAGAGCCTGTTCACGGTCGCCTTTCATAGCATGGGCAGTCACTGCAATAATCGGAATGCAAGCAGTGCGCGGATCAGCCTTGACCCGTCGTGCCACCTCCCAGCCATCAATTTCTGGCAAGGACAAATCCAACAAAATTAAATTAGGAATATTTTCGGCTAACCAATTTAAGGCTTTTTGACCATCAGCCATACAAACAAACCCATAACCCACATCCTGAAATACCTGCTCGATCAGGACTTGATTATCGGTGGCATCCTCCACGACTAAAATTAGTGGTATGGCTTTGGTGACTGGAGGCAGGTTGTCAGCGGTGTCAGGCATGGTCAGGGGAAGATAGGGCGCTGGACAAAGGTTGAGCTTTAGGGTAGGAATACAAAAGTCTGGGTAAACCAAGTTATTTACCCTATTTAGTCTATGCGATTATTTACCACGCCAAAAAGAAAAAAATTTATGTTACCTATGGTGAGACTGGGGCTTTACCTGACTGATAAGACCAATCAACTGCGCTAGTCGTCCCTTGCTCTAGATTTAATTGAGGGTCGGGTCATTGGCTTGACCATTTAGCTGACCATTTGATGGGCTATTTCCTTGATTATCGGATTGCTCCTTAGCTGAATCACTTGCCTGATTATGGGACTGTTGCAACTGCTTCAACAAGAGATCACGGTTTTTGCGGTAAGCCTGATGCTCCGGAGCTAGATTAATCGCCTGCTGATAACTCAGAATTGCTTCATCAAACTTTTCCTGTCGCCGCAGTACAATGGCGCGGTTGTTCCATGCTTCATGATAATTTGGCTCAATGGTTAGGGCGCGATTATAGGCAATGAGAGCTTCGTCATAACGCTCTAAATCCTTAAAAACATTCCCCAAGTTGTACCAAGCCTTGATATATTCTGGATCGAGATTTAAAACAATATCGTAGTGAGTCAGGGCTTCGTTAAATCGCTTTAGTCGTGCCATGACATTACCCGCTTCATACCATGCTTCAATATTTTGCGGATCGGCAGCGGTAACTTTCTGATATGCCTCTAAAGCTAATTCATTGTCTCCTGCGGCTTTCAGGGCATGGGCACGGTTCAAGATTTCTATTAAGGAATCATGATCTGTTCCTTGATCAACGGTCTCTGGTTTCTCGCTAGTAGATTCAATATCATCAGGTAATGACACTTCTGGAATTTGATCAGAAATCCCTTCTGCAATCACTTCTGGACTTACAGCATCATTAGTTACAGCATCATTTACCCCAGGCTCAGGATCATCTAAATTATTATTCTCTAAATCAGGATGTTCTGAATTAGATAATTCTAAATCTACGGGTTCCGCTACATCTAGAACTACTTGTGCTAAAGCTTCCAACCATTGAGTTAAACTAGGACGCTCTTCTGGTTTATAGGCAAGTGCCGGAGCCAAAGCCACCCACAGAGTCGGAGCCATACCTGTAGTGATGGCATTATATTCCTGTAAGTTATCAGTGGATTTGGGAGTGGGAAATTCTGAATCTGTAATTAACCAATACAATAAAGCACCTAAACCATAAACATCGCTGGCAGGACTACAGGTTCCCGTATATTGTTCCGGTGCAGCAAACCCATGAATCAAACTAGATTTGTTGATTGGTGCGGTGTAACTAGGCAAAAGTAATGGCTGATCTGGTTTTGCCGCATCTAACCAAATATAATCTGGTGCTAAAAAACCATGTAATAAGGGCGATTTGAGACTATGTAACTCTCGTAACCCTGCGCCAATATGTTGAATATAATCGATGGCGGTCTGAATCCAAACCGATGCAGCAAGAGATGGCGCATCATCTTCATTAAGACTAGGTTCAAGGAAGTTCTGACAATTAAAATCTTGTCCCGGCGGTAATCCTATGACCCAAAACCATTGCTTCCGACTGTTAAACCATCCCCCTTCCTGTTCGCAAGCAATTTCCACAATGGGCACAGTAAATCCCGACCATTTGACGGAATCAGTTTGCTGTACCTTTTGCCAGAGCTTAACCCTTTCACACAACCGCTCTTGGGTCACTAAAGGAACGCTATCGTTAAAGGTTTGGATTAATACTTTAGTACCATTCTTAAGGTTAGGCTGATTAGGAATTGTACCTGTAACGGTTCCACTATAGGAAATTAACCCCATGCCAACATTAGCCGTAAAATGATTACCACCTTTGATTTCATCGGTGATAATGTATTTACCTTTAGCGAGTTTTTTACCGATTTTCCACGTCATGATTAAATTACTAGATAAATTACTAGATTAAACTATTAGGAAAGTGTTAGAAAACTATTAGAAAAAATATTTCTTATCCTCAGTGAGTCCCTGATTAGATAGCAAATAAGTTATATCAAAAAGTTATATAAAATAAATCAAGTCAAATCTTAGAAGTATTGTTAGTTAAGGATTTTAGTTGTTTTTAGTAGGGTTCCAACTGTAAATCTTACCACAGATTTCGAGTAGATTAAACCTTGTTAAGCATCATCATGGGCAGTCCCATCAACCACACCTCAACTCATCCCTAAAAGAGCCAACGGGGGCTACTACCTCTGATAGATAAAACCTCAGGGGTAGGCTGGTCATTGAGGGGCAAAAGCACCATGATGGGTGGGGCAGTGGGGACACTAGTACGACGACGGGCAACTTCAGCATCACCGGAAGTGTATGATTCTCTATTTGTGGTTGCGCTATTATTTGAATTTGCTTGATCCCCCCCTGAATTAGTCGAATTACTCATCGTAATAGAATTAAATACTAAGAATTTACCATCAGGAGAAACGGCTAAATTAATATCTCTTTGCCCTGGTAATTCAATCAGTCTTTTAATATTATTAGTTTTGGGATCAATGGCGGCAATATATGGTTTCTCGCGAAATGAAGCAGTATCTAAATCAGTTAATAAAGCATAAAGCACGGTTTCATTTGGTGAGAATTGCACACTCAAAATGGAACCATTAGTTTTAATTAGTTCCTTTTGCACCCCTTGATTATTCACCAGATAAAGAGAACGAGTGTAATCTTTACTGAATTTAACCATTGCGGCTTGACTACCACTAAGGCTAAAGTCCATCACTGCACCAAATCGCGGCAAGAAATCCAGAGGTTTCGCATTTTTCTCTAGGGGTAAAATCGCTACGCCTTCCCCTTGACTAATGGCAACGCTGGCACTATCAGGAGTAATCATAAAATCGCCCCCAGGTGGATTCTCTAGAGGTTGCGCTGGGGTGTTATTGCGTATAATCCATAAACCATAACGCCCTGCCTGGGAGCGGCTGAGCCTTTGTACCAGAATGATTTTGCCATCTGCGGATAAATCAAATTTGAAGTTCTGATAGTCGTTACTATCGAGAATCAGTTGCGGTGCGCTAAGATTATCTGTAATTTGATCTTGGGTATCAATTCCCATATTAATCGTGTATAGTTTCTGATTGAGGCGATTTTCGTCTCCAGTAATCGCACTAAAGAGAACTTTACGCCGATCAGGATAAATCCGGAAGTCTAAGACGTTCAACTCTGGCGGTGTGACTAAGTGATGGGTTTTCGTTGCCACATCGTATAAAACTAAGCGTCCTTTCTCGGCATCAGTCGCACCAATATAAACAAACCGAGGCATCGGTGTTTGGAAGTTGCTCCGAAATGGTGTAATAGGTGCTTTTTCACCTACTTCCTTTGTGAACCGATCAAAAGCATTCTCTAGAGAAATCACATAACGATTCCCATAAACCGCTGGCTCTAGGAGTGTGTAAGCCATGCGTCGCCCCGCCCAACTGGTTTTGCCGGGTAATGGCGGTTCTATTTTGAGATTCTGTTCCACACTGGTTTGATTCATGGGACGACTGAACATAAGCAAAAATGCTTTATCTCCCGCGTCAATGGTTTGATTTTGCCAGCTAAATTCCCGTACTTGAGGAGCGGTGCGATCACCAATCCACAGCAAGATCGCCATCACAATGGCAAGTATCAGAGAAATTGCCGCTGCCCAACGGTCTAAGGGCAAGGAAAACCAGCGAGAAGGAGCACCCATTACAGCAAAGTTAAGTTAGTCGTGTGGCATTACCTCCACTATTCTAGCTGACAATTGCACACGGGTAACCACAGGATGGGCGCGGGTGGTGGTGGTGGTTACCCCTATGTTGCGAATTTACTCTCCCTAGTGAAACTTAATTGTTTGGGGGAATGTTCCTTTGCTTCAAACTGATCATTTTCTCATCGAGTCATTTCCTATTCTCATTGAGGATCTAAGTCATGATGTCGCTAGATTTAGGTTTGATTAGATGAGATATATAATTTATGCAGTGGGTATTATTTGATATTGGGAGAGACTACATTTCAGAGAGCCATGCCTTGATTTTCGTGATGAGTTCTGGAGTGGTTTGTCCTGTTGTGAATAGGCGTGTGTGGATTGGGGTTAGGGTTTGGGAGAGTTGGGTGGTTATAATGTCATTAATGAACAAGTTTCTAATTGGTAGAATAATCGGCAAAATTTTGTACATTTACCCGCATACAGCCTGTTAAGATTTTGTGGGAAACAGCTAAAATATTACCCACAGCCTATTTGCCAGCGGAATAACGTGCCAAATGCTTCCTCAATAGTCTGTAACTACTAAGTTTATTAACTTCAAGACTTTTTACTAGTAATTTTGCGCTAAAATCTGTTGTGTAGTTTCTCAGTTGTTTGCGCAAATATCGCAATGTCTACTGCGCGGCACATCATAGCTCTTCTAAAGAGTCATATAGAAGGCGGAGAGCAACAGTTTTATTCTGCTGCTCTACAGATGGCTGCACATGAAGCAAGGGCTGGACATGGAAAACTAGCACAAGAAATTCGAGAGCTAATTGATCAATCTAAAGTCAATAACTCTAATGTTGAACGAAAGCTTGGACCTGTACCACTGGTTCAGCCCAAAGGAGAACTTGCAAATTTATTATCTGCAAGATATCCAGATACAAGGTTGTCTGATATGGTTCTTCTTCCTGAACTTAGCTCTCGATTAGAGCGAATTTTGACGGAGCAAAGGCAACAAAAACATCTTCAGGCACACAATTTAACCCCACGAAAAAAAATCTTACTTGTAGGACCTCCAGGCTCTGGGAAAACTATGACAGCAGCAGCTTTGGCTGGAGAACTTCAACTCCCTCTATTTACAGCTTTATATGACACTCTCATTGCTAAATTCATGGGGGAAACTGCCATACGGCTAAAATTAATTTTTGACTCAATGGTAATGACTCGCGGGGTTTACTTTTTCGATGAATTCGATGCTATTGGATCGCAACGCAATAGTTCTAACGATGTGGGAGAAATTAGACGTGTACTCAACTCTTTTTTGTTGTTTCTAGAAAACGATGAAAGTGAAAGTCTTATCATAGCTTCAACTAACCATCCAGATTTATTAGATAAAGCTCTCTTTCGTCGCTTTGATGATGTGCTTGAATATAAACTGCCTGACCCAGAAATGATTCCACAACTTATCAAATTTCAATTACTTACTTTTGATATTAAAGTGAAAGATTGGTCAAATATTATCAGTACAGCCAAAGGGTTAAGTCAAGCTGAAATTGTAAGAGCTGCTGGTGAAGCTGCGAAATCATCCATATTATCTAATACAAAGACAATCTCTGAAGATAACCTCATATCTTCTCTTGTAGAGCGTAAAGGTACAACCTTCTGGTTGTCAAAAGGAGTCTAGTTTAAAATGTCTGATCAGTCACGTAATCTCCCACATTTGTATTTGTCTGGTAATGGAGAAAGTGAAAACTATACATCACGAGGAGGAGCAATACAACCACCCATCCGTGACAGAGAAGATCACGCAACTGCTCTACAACAAGCACTTAATCAAGCAATCAACGAAGCTAGGCAAAATCTAAATTCACGAGATCCTGAAATAGCTGTTGGCAATCCTGGATTTTATTTGGAATTTCAAATTCATTCTGATAATATGAATGTTTTTGAGAGCTTGGAAAGTAAAAGAAAAAATATTGAACTTGTTGCAGTGAGAAAATCTTCTGATCAAGAAGATGTTGTTGAAGCAACAGTATTTGTACCAGAATCATCTAGTGAGCATTTTCTCTCAAAAGTTGAGCAATATCGCAGTGAAGAGACTAGGTTTGAAAAGCCCAAAAATGAGACCCTTGTGTCTCGAATAGAGTCTGTCCAAATTGGAACAGTTCGATCTTTGTTCACCGATAAAGACGAGCTTTTTCCGCAAGATACACAAAGTATTTGGTGGGAAGTATGGCTACGAAAAGATCAAAGTGAATCTTTTAAGCGTGTTACAGAAAGACTCAACATTGTAACAAAACAGAATGTTATTTCTTTTCCAGAGAGGGAAGTTATGCTGACTTTGGCTAATTTGGAATCCATGACACGCATAATTAATAATTCTGATGTAGTCGCAGAGCTTCGCAAAGCAAAAGATTCTCCATCATTTTTTCTTGATATGGGGCCTAGAGAACAAGAAGAATGGAGTAGAGATTTAGAAAATCGTTTATCCCCACCTCAAGATGACGCAGTTTCTATATGTCTTCTAGATAGTGGCGTTGCACAGATTCATCCTCTGATTACCCCAGCCCTAGAACTTGCTGATATGCATACCTGTAATCCTAACTGGGGCGTTAACGACAACAACGCCTGTGGTCATGGTACTAAAATGGCTGGTTTAGCTTTATATTCAGACTTGTTTAAAGTTTTACAGACATCACAGCCGATTTATTTGAGTCATCGGCTTGAATCAGTCAAAATCCTTCCTCCTACAGGACAAAATGAACCTGAACTTTATGGTGCAATTACGGAACAAGCTATTTCTTTACCTGAAATTCAAGCTCCAAATCGACTTAGATTATTTTGTATGGCTGTAACCAATACAGATATTTCGCCAAACACAGGATCTCCTTCCTCTTGGTCTGCTGCCATAGACCAGTTATGTTTCGGTGATGGTGAGTTTCGGCGGCTTATCATCATATCAGGTGGCAACATTCGGGAAGATATTCTCCCTGCGAATTATCTTGATATTAATGATGTAAGTTCTATTGAAAATCCCTGTCAAGCATGGAATCCACTTGTCATAGGCGCTTACACTGAAAAGGTCAATGTTGTCGATCCTCGTTTTGCAGGATTTAGCCCAGTAGCTCCAGCAGGAGATCTTTCTCCTAGAAGTCGGACTTCAGTATCTTGGTCTGATCAATGGTCGATGATTCGTCCAGATGTAGTTTTTGAAGGTGGAAATCTTGCGTCTGACAGAGCAAATCCAGCAATTTATATGGATGATTTATGCTTGCTCACTACACATCATCGACCAAATTTCCGTGTATTTGATCGTATGGGAGATACAAGTTCTGCCACAGCACTTGCTAGTTATATGGCAGCGCAAATAATGTCTAAACACCCTAATTATAATCCAGAAACGGTAAGGGCTTTGATGGTTCATTCTGCTGAATGGACACCAGTAATGCAAGCATTATTTAAAAATGCCAATAGAAAATCTGAAATGCGAACTTTTCTGAGACGCTATGGTTATGGAGTTCCTGATTTAAACCGAGCTTTGCAAAGTGCTAACAATGATTTAACGTTAATAGTTGAGGATGATCTTCAACCTTTTCGCTTAGATGATGATAATAATATCAAAACTAGATACATGAAGTTCCACCAACTACCTTGGCCAAGAGAAGAGTTAGAAAAATTGGTTGAGGCTAGTGTAGAACTCAAGGTTACCTTATCTTATTTTATTGAGCCAAATCCTGGAGAGCGCGGATGGGGTCGTCGTCATCAATATGCCTCACACGGATTACGATTTAAAGTCAAAAGACCATCAGAAGATGATGATACCTTTAGAAAACGGATAAATAAAGCTGCTACGGATGAAGAAGAAAAACTAAATTCTACTAGAAAGTATGATGAAGACTGGTTCCTTGGTGAAAAGAACAGAAATCATGGCTCGATCCATTCTGATATATGGTATGGATCGGCTGCTGACTTAGCACAAAGAGGTGCGATCGCCGTTTATCCAGTAGGTGGCTGGTGGAAAGAGAATAAAACCTTAGAACGTTGGAATAATTCTGTCCGTTATTCTCTAATTGTATCAATTCGAGTACCATCGTTGGTTGAAGTTGATATTTATACTCCAGTTGCAAATCTAATTGCAGTACCTGTTGCAATACCTATAAGTTAAGCTTATAGACTAAACAGAGCATTTGCGGCTATAAAATACTCAAACATCACGACGAATACTTTCAAAAGACACAACATCGCCATTCTCAATATCTTGCTGTGCCTCCCGAAAATCTGCCATAAATTTCTCGCTATACTGCACATCCACAGTTAGCTTTAGCCCCAAACTATCCAACCACGCCGCCAACTCATACACCGCTTGACTTTTACCACTCGCGCTAAAATCTTTTACCCATTTGCGATCACCATCATTACCCAACGCCGCCGCCATATGACCTAAACATAAAGGCAACAACTCAGGCTCAGGCTTTTCCTCCTCCAAAACAGCAGACACATAAGCCGCCGCCTCTTCAGGATCTTTTAGAGACTCAATTAAAAAATCTTCGTGAGTTTTAATCTGTACCTTTACGCTTTGCATAGTCCCTCTACAGTTCAAACACACCCTCACCAACAAACTTAGAATCACCTGTTCTTCACTTCAAGATATGTCGAGTACGCCCCCCCCAACGCACCTGACATCAACACCTAAGTCGTATACTCAGCGTTAATCTTCACATAATCGTAACTTAAGTCACAGCCCCAAGCCGTACTATTACCACTACCATCACCGACCTTAACCGTAATCTCCACCGTCTCCTGCTTCAGATAATCACTAGCCGCCTGACGATCATAGGTTTGGGGCGTACCAGCGGTCATCATCACAAACTGCCCTAGATGAATATCTAACTTAGTTTGGTCAAAATCTACACCCGCTCGACCCGCCGCCGCTGCAATCCGTCCCCAATTAGGATCACGTCCAAATACCGCCGACTTCACCAAAGACGAACCCACAATAGTTTTAGCAATGCGACGGGCTTCACTATCATCGGTCGCCCCAGTCACCGTCACCGCAATCAAACAAGTCGCCCCCTCACCATCCCGCGCCATTGCCTTGGCTAAATGCATACAAACTTCTTGCACCATCGCCTCAATTTGCACCGCAGCTGCAGCACTGGGATCACTCACCAACGGCAAACCCGAAGCCCCATTACACAGAGCTAACAGCATATCGTTAGTACTGGTATCGCCATCAACAGTGACTTGATTAAAACTGTTGTCGGCAGCGCGTTTGATCATGGCTTGCCACAGCGTCGGCTCCACCAAAGCATCACAGGTCACAAAAGATAACATCGTCGCCATATTGGGGTGAATCATCCCCGATCCCTTGGCAATACCACCCACATTTACAGTGTGACCATCAATCGTTGTAGTTAAAGCAATACTTTTCGGCACAGTGTCTGTGGTCATAATTGCCCGTGCCGCTGCATCCCCTCCATCGGCTGAGACTTCACTAGCGATTTTGTCAATACCCGTCAGCATCTTATCCATGAGCAATTGCTTACCAATTACCCCCGTTGAAGCTACCAACACCTGATCCGTAATGCCCAAAGCCTGCTGCACCCGTTCCGCACAAGCCACCGCATTACGCCAACCTTCATCACCAGTACAGGCGTTAGCTTGACCCGCATTACACAAAATCGCCCGCACTGACTCACCACCAGCTAGGACACTACGGTTGAAATCCACGCAGGCAGCCCGCACACAGGAAGTAGTCAAAACCCCTGCCGCCGTCGCCGGAACATCCGACACGATCAGAGCCATGTCTGGGGTTCCCGAAGGCTTCAGTCCAGCGGTGATTCCCGTAGCACGAAATCCCTTTGCGGCGGTGACTCCCCCCGCAATTACTTGCCATGATGTCATAGGTTTAATACGTTTAGATACGTTTAGATGGGTAATGAAGTAATGAGTTGATGGTCGGTGGATTGGAGCAGTCAGATCTCCAAATTTAAAGATCCCCTCAGTTCCAGACGGGTAACTACCAATCCAGAATTGGGCTGCCCTAAGGCAATCTAGCTGATCCTGAACCTCTTTGAGTCATGAACTTGTAACTTCTGATACTGTTACCCTTGATTTTAAGCCAACTCAAAACAGTTAACCCAAAATCAAAAAAACGGCAATATTCACAGGGATTTTGGCTCTAATTTGGTCACAAATCAAACAACAAATCAAATAACAAAAATACTTTACGGACCGTCGTTAAAAATATCCCAGCAAGTACAATGGGCAACAGTGGATAAATTAATGAATCAATTAGACGAACTAAATTAATGGATTTAATGAATCAATCAAAAGTAATCCGGTTAAATTGGGCTTAAGTTTTGCCCACAATCCCTCACCAGCAACCAAACCACGTTATACATCAGACTTTGCCTGTGATGCTGTCTGACTTTACCTAATTGCAAGGTGGAATCTTGGATTATGTGTTTTTGTGTCTATAATCTCATAGCTGCCCCTGCACACCCACACACAACCCTCTGCTTAATGCTTTGCAATGCTTTACATAATGAGCTTTACGCCAGACTTTTTGTGACTCCTTAATTCACGTCTTCATTTTTTAAGTTTTAGTCGGTTCCCATCCTCCCCCACCATTGCGAGAAAAATATGACTCATGCACTATTATCCTCAGTGAAATTCAGCCAGAAATTAACCAGTCAGAGATCAACTAACCAGAGATCAACTGCCAAATTAACCCTTAGCAACTGTGATGATCTGGGACAGGATTTGATGCAGCAGGTTACTAGTCAACAGGTTGTTCCCTGGCAATCAATGGCTCACAACAGGATAGGTGTGTCTAGTTGTGGGGTGGAGCATACAGCTATGTTGGCGATCGCCATAGCCCAAACCAAAGAAATTTTGCAGCATTTCGCTGAAGATCCGGCGCGGTTTGCCGAAGTAATGGCGGCGGTTTTTGGTGGAGAGACTAATCAGACTAAACAAGGGCAATTCCGGCAGCAATGGCAGCAAGGCAAATGGCAAGAGGGGGAATTTGTCTTACCTGAGGTGCGGGTTCTCAGCAGTAGCGCCATGGGTTTGCAAGTGGTGGGGGCATACAGCAAGCAAACTGCTCAGATTTATTTGTCCGAGGCACTGATTGCCAGTCAGGATTTACATTTAATCCGTCGGGTCCTACTTGAAGAAATCGGTCACGCCATTGACGATCAGCTAAATAGTATCGAAACCCCTGGTGATGAAGGGGATTTGTTTGCAGCCTTGGTACTGGGGGAAAACCTCACACCAGCAAAAATTGCCGCGATTCGCCAAGAAGATGATCACGGTTGGGTCTGGGTTGACGGTGGTTGGGTTGCCGTAGAACAAGCCGGTGGGGTTTTATTACGAACCAATGTGTTTGGGGATAATGCCTCCAACCCAGCCAACTTGACGGTGATTGGTACAACTATGTACTTCACCGCTGATGATGGTGTAAATGGTATTGAACTCTGGAAAACCGATGGTACGGCATCAGGGACTGCCCTAGTCGCCAATATAAACCCTGGCGCAGGTTCATCTAGCCCCTCTAACCTAATCAATATTAATGGTGTCCTCTATTTCCTTGCCAATGATGGGGTTAATGGCATTGAGTTATGGCGGAGTGATGGTACTGCCAATGGCACAACCTTAGTCAAAGACATCAACCCCAATGGTGATGGCAGTATCTCTGGGTTGACTAGCTTCAATGGCAAGCTTTACTTCGCGGCAAACGATGGCGCTAATGGCACTGAGCTATGGCAAAGCGACGGCACAGATGCGGGTACAACACTGGTTAAAGATATTTTCAATGGCATCAGTAACTCTAGTCCTACCAGCCTAGTTAGTTACAATGGCTCCCTCTATTTTGCTGCCACTGACTCAACCGGTGACCGTGAACTCTGGAAAAGTGATGGCACTGCCAATGGCACAGTGCAGGTAGCCAATATCAACGCCAGCGGTAACTCCAGCCCCGCAAACCTCACTGTTTCCGGCGGCAAACTATTTTTCAGTGCCACCAATGGCAGCAGTGCGGGGGTAGAACTGTGGAGCCTTGACAACACTGGCATCCCCTTTATGGTGCGGGATATCCGTTCAGGGGGAACTGGCAGTATAACGCCTGCATCCGCTAACTTTACAGATGTCAATGGCACTCTATTTTTTGCGGCTAATGGTGGCTCTGGTACTGAACTCTGGAAAAGTGATGGCACGTCCAGTGGCACAGTCTTAGTTAGAGACCTTAACACTACCAATGCTACTGCTAGTTCTAGTCCCGCCTCCCTAACTAATGTTAATGGGACCCTCTACTTTGCGGCTACCGATGGCATCAATGGTACGGAACTTTGGAAAAGTGATGGTACGAGTGCTGGCACAGTCCTAGTGCAAGACATTAACTCCACTGCTGCTAATGCTAGTTCTATTCCTACATCCCTAGTTAACGTTAATGGCACATTATATTTTCGAGCTACCGACGGCATCAACGGCACAGAACTCTGGAAAACCGATGCCAATGGTACCAGTCTAGTCAAAGATATTCGCGTTGGTAGCTCTAGCAGTAACTTGAGTAATCTCGTTAATTTCAACGGCACACTGTTCTTTGTTGCCAGTGATGCGGTTACTGGGGCTGAACTATGGAAGAGTGATGGTACCACTGCCGGAACCCAACTGGCTCGTAATGTTAACAGTGTGGCTTCGGCTAATGTCGCCCCTGCTGCTGTTGGCAGTACTTTGTATTTTGCGGCTAATGATGGCATCAGCGGTAATGAATTGTGGAAAACCGACGGCACAGCGAACGGTACAGTTTTAGTCAAAGACATTGCCGCAGGTTTTAATAGTGCTAACCCCACCGAACTCACCAATGTCAATGGGGTACTTTACTTCACTGCCAGTGACGGACTGAATGGCACGGAACTCTGGAAGAGTGATGGCACTGGGACTAATACAGTTCTGGTCAAAAATATCAACCCTGGTGCTGGTGGAAGCAGTCCGTCAAGGCTAACTAATGTCAACGGTACGCTTTTCTTTACTGCCAACGACAGCACGAACGGTGTAGAACTCTGGAAGAGTGACGGCACCGATGCAGGCACTGTCTTAGTCAAAGACATTAACGTAGGCGGTTCTAGTACTCCCACGCTATTAACTGCTGTTGGCACTAAACTTTATTTCCTAGCTGACAACGGTGTTAATGGCACAGAGCTATGGCAAAGCGATGGTACTAGCGGCGGCACAGTTTTGGTTAGAGACATTGTGCCAGGAGCAACGTCAACCTCTATTACCAACCTGTTTAACTTCAATGGCACTCTGTTCTTTGTTGCCAATGATGTGACCAATGGAGCAGAACTCTGGAAAACTGATGGCACCACTGGCGGCACCGTCTTAGTCAAAGATATTTTTGTCGGACTAAATGGGGCTAACCCGTCTAACTTTACGGTGATTGGTACCACGATGTACTTCACCGCTGACGATGGTGTGAACGGGGCGGAACTCTGGAAAACCGATGGCACCACTGGCGGCACAGTTCTAGTCAAGGATATTAATACGGGGGCGACTGGTTCTGGTGCTAGCTCTTTGGTCAATATCAATGGCACGCTTTACTTTGCGGCTGACAATGGCGCAAATGGACTGGAACTTTGGAAGAGTGACGGCACTGCTAACGGCACAGTCCTAGTCAAAGACATTGTGGTGGGGGCAGGAGGCAGCGCACCAGTTAAGCTGATCAACGTCAATAACACCTTATTCTTTGCGGCAAATGATGGCGTAAATGGACTGCAACTGTATCAGAGTGATGGCACTGCCAACGGTACAGCGGAACTTCGCCTTGGTTCTAACCCCTCAATTCCCGATAATTTAATTAACGTTAACGGCAACTTGTTCCTCACGGCGGTTGATCCGAATACGGGCTTGCGTGGGGTCTGGAAAGCTAATCCTAATGCTAATTTGCCTCCCGTCGCCGTTGATGATGCGGTGATTACCAGTAAGATTAGCGTCCTCAGTGGCAATGTCTTAGTGGCGAATCCTACCACTGCCGACAGTGACCCTGAAGGTGGTTTGCTCACAGTTACAGCGGTAAATGGACAGGTTGCCAATGTCGGTACACAAATTGCTGTGGGTAATGGCTTGTTGCGGGTTAACAGTAACGGGACATTTACCTTTGACCCCAACGGTGGTTACAACGCTTTAAACCCAGGTGACCAAGCCACGACCAATTTCACTTACACCATTGATGACGGCAGCGGCGGCACAGCGACGGCAACGGTGACGATCACGATTACAGGCAGCAGTAATCCTCCAGTGCTAGATGTGGCTACCACAGGTAGTTTGAGCTACACCGAAAAAGCCGCAGCGACGGCGATCAGTCCGACGGGTTTAGGCATCACTGACCCTGACAACACCACCCTAGCCAGTGCCACAGTGCAAATCACCGGCGGCTATCAAAACGGTGAAGACTTACTTTCGTTTACAGGGACTTTACCCAATGGCATCACCAGTGCTTTTGATGGGGCAACGGGCAAGTTAACCCTGACTGGAAGCGCTAGTTTAGCCACCTATCAGACCCTATTGCAGCAGGTCGGCTATAGCAACACCAGCAGCAATCCCAACACAGGCAATCGCACGGTGAGTTTCACGGTGAGCGACGGTGGTGCAAGTAGTAATGTTGTGACCCGTACCGTTACCGTTGCCGCAGTGAATGATCCCCCATCGGTGAATATTCCAGCTAGCTTTACGGTCAACGAAGACACGAGCCTCAGCTTGGGAACCATTGGCTTAGTCGATCCTGATGCTGGTACTGGCACACTAACGGTGAGCCTGAGTGTGACCAACGGTAAGCTGACGTTTGGTGGTACAACAGGTTTAGCTATTACCAGCGGAGCCAACAACAGCGCGGCAATTACGTTAACGGGTAGTCTGACTAGCTTTAATACGGCTCTGGCTACCCTGTCCTATCAAGGTAATCAGGACTTTAACGGCACTGATACGCTGGGCATCACGATCAATGACGGCGGTAATACTGGTAGTGGTGTGGCTCAAACTGCCACGGTCAACCGCACCATTACAGTTACAGCAGTGAATGATCCGGTGACGGGCGCACCCACAGCAACCTTAGGGACTGGTACAGAAGATACAAACTACAACATTACTGCGGCGAGTTTGCTCCAGGGCTTTGCCGATGTGGACATTGCCACCAATGGGCAGGTGTTGACGGTGCAAAATCTCACCGCAACCAACGGCACAGTTACCAACAATAACAACGGTACTTATACCTTTGCCCCCAATGCCAACTTTAACGGCACTGTGACTCTGACTTACGATGTCACAGATGGCAATACCAGCACCTTAACTAATCAAACCCGCACGTTTACGGTCACGGCAGTAAATGATCCGGTGACGGGCGCACCTACTGCCACTTTAACCCCAGCAACGGAAGACACGCCTTACACTATTACCGCCACTGACTTGCTCCAAGGGTTTAGTGACGTAGATGTTGCCACTAATGGGCAAGTTGTGACGGTGCAAAACCTCACCGCCAGTGTTGGTACGATCACCAACAATAACAATGGCACTTATACATTCAATGCACCGCTCAACTTTAACGGTAATGTCACCCTGACCTATAGCGTTACCGACAGTAATGGCAGTACTTTAACCAATCAAACCCGCACGTTTACCGTCACAGCGGTGAATGATCCAGTGACGGGCGCACCGACGGCTACCCTGTCCAATGGTACGAGGAATGTTGCTTATACGGTTAATGCCAGTACGTTGCTCCAAGGCTTTAGTGATGTAGACATTGCCACCAATGGGCAAGTGCTGACGGTGCAAAATCTCAGCCCCAGTGTTGGTACGCTGACTAACAATAACAACGGCACTTACACAATTAACTTCCCCGTTGATTATGCTGGACCGGTCACCCTAACCTATAACGTGACCGATAGTAATGGCAGTACTTTGGTCGGTCAGACCCGCAGCTTTGATGTATTGGCAATCATCAATAATCCTGTGACTGGTGCGCCCACTGCTACTTTGGCTAATGGCACGGAAGATACTGCCTATACCATCAACGCCACGAGCTTACTGCAAGGCTTCAGTGATACGGATGTGCCTGCTAATGGTCAGACTTTGACAGTACTCAATCTGACCGCGAATAACGGCACGATTACTAACAACAACAACGGCACTTATACTTTTACCCCGAATCTTGACTATAACGGTGCCGTCACATTGACCTATGACGTAACCGATAGCAGCGGCAGTACTTTGACGGGACAAACCCGCAGCTTTAATCTTGCCGCAGTGAATGATCCAGTGACGGGCGCACCCACCGCAGTTTTAGGCGCAGCAACGGAAGACACGCCTTACAGTATTACTGCTGCTAGTTTGTTACAGGGTTTTGCCGATGTAGACATTGCCACCAATGGGCAGGTGTTGACGGTGCAAAATCTCAGCGCTAGTGTCGGCACGATTACTAATAACAACAACGGCACTTATACCTTCAATGCACCCCTCAACTTTAACGGCAATGTCACCCTGACCTATAGCGTCACTGACAGCAACGGTAGCACTTTAACCAATCAAACGCGCACTTTTACCGTCACAGCGGTGAATGATCCTGTAACGGGCGCACCGACGGCGGTTTTAGCAGCGGGGGTAGAAGATACTGCCTACACCGTCAATGTGTCTAGCTTGCTGCAAGGGTTTGCCGATGTAGACATTGCCACCAATGGGCAAGTGTTGACAGTGCAGAATCTCACAGCAACTAACGGCACGTTAACCAATAACAACAACGGCACTTATACCTTTAACCCGAATCAGGACTATAACGGCACTGTTACCCTGACCTACGATGTGACTGATAGCAGTGGTAGTACTTTAACGGGACAAACCCGTGCGTTTAATCTGGCGGCGGTGAATGATCCGATCACTGGTGCCCCAAGTGCGGTTTTAGCAGCAGCAACGGAAGACACCCCTTACACCATCACCACGGCTAACCTGGTGCAGGGGTTGAATGATGTAGACATTGCCACTAATGGTCAAGTGTTGACGGTGCAAAATCTGACCGCTAGCGTCGGCACTCTGACTAATAACAGTGGCACTTATACCTTTAATCCACCGCTGAACTTTAATGGTACAGTCACCCTGACCTATAACGTCACCGACAGCAACGGCAGCACCTTAACAGGATTGACGCGGACGTTTACGGTTAATCCTGTGAATGATCCGGTGACTGGTGCGCCCACGGCTACCTTGACCGATGGGGTGAAAAATGCCCCCTATAACGTTACTGCGGCTACGTTGCTTCAGGGCTTCAGTGATGTGGACATTGCCACGAATAATCAGGTGCTTAGTGTGGGTAACCTGGTGGCAGACAAGGGCACGGTGGTCGATAACGGTAACGGCACTTTCACGGTGACACCCCAAGCTAATTATGTCGGTCCGGTGAAATTGACCTATAGCGTCACCGATGGCAGCGGCAGTACTTTAACGAATCAAACTCGCACATTTAGCATTCCCATTCCGCCTAATAGTCCGGTAACTGGTGCGCCTACGGTCAGTTTGACTAATGGCAATGAAGATGTGCCCTATGTGGTGGATACGGCGTTGTTGTTGCAGGGCTTTAGTGATGCGGATGTACCTGCCAATGGTCAAGCCTTGACGGTAATTAATCTGAAGGCTGATAAAGGAACCCTGGTCAATAATAACGATGGTACTTACACCCTCACCCCCAATAGGGACTATAACGGTGCAGTTACCCTGACCTATGATGTCACCGACAGCAATGGCAGCACTTTAACGAATCAGACTCGCACTTTAACCCTGGCAGCAGTGAATGACCCAATTGTGGGGACGGCGACGGCGGTATTTGTTGCTGGCACAGAAGATACTCCCTACAGTTTCCTGAAATCTGTGCTTTTGGAAGGGTTTACCGATGCCGACATTGCCACCAATGGGCAAGTGTTGACGGTGCTTAACTTAACTGCTAGTAATGGCACGCTGGTAGAAAATAATGGCACTTATACGTTTAATCCAAATCAGGACTATAACGGCACGGTGACCCTAACCTATGACATCAGTGATGGCAATGGTAGTGTACGCACTGGGGTAACGCGGACGTTTACCTTAGCAGCCGTGAATGATCCAGTAACTGGTGCCCCCACATTCATCCTAGCGTCTGGTAGTAAGAATAATCCCTATACGGTGACGGCGGCGGATCTGCTCAAGGGCTTTAGTGATGTGGATATTGCCACCAATGGGCAAGTGTTGCGGGTGGTGAATCTGGCAAGTAGTCAGGGGACTTTAGTTAACAATAACAATGGCACTTATACAATTACGCCCCCCGCGAATTTTGTCGGCGCTGTTACGTTGACCTATGGTGTTACTGATGACAATGGCAGCACGTTAAATAACCAAACCCGCACGTTTAATGTGTTGGACATTGTGAATAGTCCGGTGACTGGTGCGCCCACGGCTAATCTGTCGGCGGCGACGGAAGATACGCCTTACACCATCAATGAAGTGGATTTGTTGCAGGGCTTTGGTGATCTCGATGCCCCTGCCAATGGTCAAGTGCTACGGGTGGTCAATCTAGCTGCTACCAATGGCACAATCACGATTAATCCCAATAACACATTCACGTTTAAACCCAACGCCAACTATAACGGGAATGTCACCCTGACCTATGACGTAATTGATGGCAATGGTAGTAGTCTCAATGGTCAGACGCGCACGTTTGCGGTCAATCCCGTCAATGATCCGGTGACTGGTGCGCCTACGGCAAATCTAGCTGGTGGCACAATTAATGTCCCTTATGTGGTCAATGCGGCGGATCTGCTGAAGGGCTTTAGTGATGTGGATATTGCCACTAATAACCAGGTCTTGAAGGTGCAAAACCTCGCGGCAAATAACGGTACTGTTGTTGACAATAATGACGGCACATTCACCATCACATCTAGTAATAACTATACTGGTTTGATGGGGTTAACCTATGATGTAACTGATGGTAGTGGCAGCACTTTAACTAATCAATCACGCCAGTTTTATATCCAAGGGACCCAGCCAAATCAAATCAACTACAACAGCGATAATATCGTTTCGTTTACTGGTGGTTTAGGATTAGCTAGTGTACAGGTGCAGATACTAGCCAATCCTCCAGGATTAGTGAATGAATTGGCTATTTATCGCACTGATGATGGCGCAGGTCTAATTGGTGGGGTTGCTCCTGGTCAGGCTAACTATCGCAATCAAGCATTATTGAGGGCGAAGTCAATTGGTTCTAGTGTGACGACTAATACTTCGTTCAGTGATTTCACTCGTCAGTTGGCACTAGATCCTACGGGATTCTATGGGTTCCTATTGGTACAAAATGGAACTGTTGACGAGGTGCGTAGTGGTGGTTCCGGAACACTGCTTTTTGGTTCCCCCAGTGGTAATGGAAATAGTAGTTTCTTGAATATTCTGCGACAAACCACAGCCAGTTTACGATTGGGTTTTGAGGATGGTGCTGGGACTCGTAACTTCACTGATGCTTTTGTGAACTTCAGTTTAGTTAGTGGTGCGCCTCCTATTGAAGCTGGTTTACAGGGTGAACCTCAAGGTGAAGTTATAGACCTGCGCTCGTTTACAGGCACGGTAAATGCTACCTTCACTGTGTCCCGGTCAGCAGCATTCAATAATACTGTGGGCTTCTATGTCATCGCCAATGCCCTGGGGCAAGTTCGGGACGGTGGCGGGAATCTGATTAACCCAGGGGATGCGGGGTATTTGCAAGTAGCGATGCAAAACCGTGTCGATATTGCGTTGCAAGGTGTGGATCAGCGGGTAATTTCAGCTAGTGGGACTTTCCAAGGTGGTACGATTATCGCGCCGTTTATTGCAATCAATAGCGGTCTAGCACCGTTGCTCGATAGTAATGCCAATAATGATCCGGCGGTGATGTTCCCATTCCTCAATGCTAATCCGGGCAAGTTGGATCGGATTCGGTTATTGGGTGATAATACCTTTGGTTTTGAGGATCTAATCACTAATAGTGACCTTGACTATAATGATTTGGTGATTAAGATCAAAATAGGTTAGATATCAAGGGTTGTATGGTCTTCAGAATTAGTGGGATTGATAGGTGATCGATTAGTGATTAGTCAATTTCATTAATTCTGAAGTGCAGTCAGTGAATTGGTACTGAATTAGTGGATTCCAGTCTAGGGTTGATAACTGGCGATTATTGTCATAACTTTTTGGTGAACCTTAGCGAATAAACTAGCATTAGCCAAAGACCGAAAAGGTTTACCGCTAAGTAAATTCAAACATCCCAGCAAACGGCGCTCCAAATCATGACGGTTAGTAATATCACTGCCCCATGATTGTAGGACTTGCTGTTCAGAAATCCCCCCTAAACGGTGAGAAAGCAGGTTTCGAGCCTCACGTGCTTTATTCCAATACTGACGAAAATCGGGACTGGATGCTGTGGCAGGAATTGCTGCCTCTAACAAATCCCGTAGTATCCAGCCTCTGAGTTCCACATCACCTTTCTGGCTTTGTTCTACATAGCGATTTGTTAGTGTGGGATAATGCATCAAAATGGATTCTTGGAGTAATGGATATCTATTTTGGCGAGTAATAATATTGTTAGGAAACATTGTAAGTGCCCATTCCCAAAGTAAGCCTTCCACAGCACGAAAACTGTGCTGCATTGCTTCGCTGGTATTCCCCTGCTGTAACCGAATAGTTGCTGTATAAGCTTGTTCATAACCCATCCACCACCAACTGCTACCCTGTGTTCGCTCTGTATCAGTGAGGTAGCTTTTAGCTAGTTTATAAAACAAATCAAATTCCCCACGATGCCAAGCCTCACCAGCTTTTAAGAGACTCGGCAAGGATTTAAACCGATCTCGCAAACTACTGTTCATTACCGTTATGATGGCGGCACCATAGTTAAATCCTTCCATTTGACCCCGTAATCCGGTTAAATCGAACTCGCGACGCAAGACACCTATATCCGTTTCAAATACTCGTGTTTGTCCTGGTCTCATTTGGTGAGGATTCCGCACCTGCCACACTCTGCCATTAGAGACATAACCAGCCGCTTGCAAAACACTGAAGGCTGATTTCATTGCGGGGGTTCCTGATGAAGCGTTAAACTCAATTAGATCATCTGGTTGTAAACTAGCTTGAATTTGAATCAGTCCTTGTCTGGCTTCTTGTGCCGCTTTAAGCAAATTTGTAGGATCGTAGGACAGTTCCTCTCTAACAGCAATAAGTTCTACATTGACAGAGGATATTTGAGGTTCTGTTCCTATAAAATCTCGAGTATCTTCAGCTTTTTTTGCTGTGCCTTCGGTATAAAATAGAATAATCTTTTGAATCTGATGCTCTTCATGAATCAAGTGACGTAATAGAGTCAAAATTGATCCCTCTTCTTTGGTTTTATCGGAATAAGGGTCCTGTTCACCGACAAACGATAAAACAATACTAGCCATTTTGTTGTATGGTTGTTCAAAATAATTGTTAGGGGGGCTTCGACTCCGCTCAGCCCTATGTATAAGTTAGCTGAGCGGAGTCGAAGCTAGATTTTTTGATTTGAATTATTAAACCTCATTTAGATCTGCTTTTCCAAGGCTTATCTGTTCTACTTCCTGCTACCTTATAGTTTATCAAACCTATGCTAGGTTAAAATTGGATAGGTATAGAATAGACATAAACCTATGCAACAGAAAGATTGGGGCGACGAGGAGTTGTGGATTGTGACGGCTAAATCCGACTATAGCCAAGAGACACAGCCAACAGGACAAAAAAGTGGCAATCACGGCGGTAATCCTTATGACAGTAAGGCTAGAGGAACAGCATCAGGTGAAGAAGTCCAAGGGAGTCGGGTGAAGGCAGAGAGCTTGGCGGCGCAGATGTCTCAGTTTGTGCGGGTGATTGGTCGTGTGTTTGCTGATGCCCAAAAACAAATTGATCCCCAAGCAGGGTTACAACTGGATGAGATTAAATTGGCGGTTGATATTTCTGCTAAGGGTGAAATTAAGCTGCTGGGTACTGGTGTGGAAACCTCTGGAAAAGGTGCAATCGAGTTAAAATTTAAAAGGATCAATCCATCTAAATAACTAATGGGTAATAAGAATCATGAAAAATCGATTAGCCTAATATAGTAGAATCAAATAAGGACTAGAGGATGGGATTAAAATATTGTGCGATGAGAGAATCTAAAGATGTATGTTGATGAGCATAAGCTCTTCTCTTTTTTAGAGCGGCTTGCGTCATGCTCAATCTT
>JBIKNH010000118.1:0-13571 GCA_044358815.1 Pseudanabaenaceae cyanobacterium
AGAACCCGCAGGGCTTGAGGATCGTGTAATTGAGGTCGGTTTTCTGTAAAAACAGTTCTGTACAGTGTTTGATGTCCATCAAAGGCACTTGGGGGTAGTCCTCAGCCTTGAGAATCGAGAAAAAGACAAACTTGCTGATGTTAGCTTTTTCGGCGGCTTGGATCAGCGCTACCTTGCCGTCCCAATCCACTTGCCGAATCCGGAGGCTATCAGTGGCGCGGGTGGTGGAAGCATCAATAATCTGGGTCACGCCTTCGAGGGCAGCAGTAATACTTTCGGGACGATTCAAATTACCAACGGCTAACTCTGCGCCCCATTCCCGCAAAAAACTCGCCTTTTTGGGGTAGCGTACTAGGCATTTTACCGTTAGCCCCTGATCGAGCGCATGACGTGTAATTTGTCGCCCTAATGTACCTGTCGCACCAACGATCAGTAAGCTCATACAGTATGGTTAATAAATTTATTTTGTAAACATATATAAATCTAACAGATCATTGGATAAGATTTCTGCTAAGCACCTACGGAAACTATGATCCCCGTCTCAGGTAAGAGAAACTAGATCTTGAAAGAGTTGGGTATAAATTGCTTCGGTTTGTGCGGCAATGGTTCGCCAGCAAAAGCGTTCTTGCAGTTCTTGTTTCGCGGTGTTGATCATTTGGGTGCGTTGTTCGGGGTTTTGCAACACACTCAAAATCCCCATTGCGAGGGAATGACTGTTATTCACTTGGGTCACAATCCCAGTCACTTCATGGCGTACCACCTCTGGCAATCCACCGGTATTAGATACCACCACAGGCACACCTCCAGCAAAGCTTTCGAGGGCAACGATGCCAAAAGGTTCATAAAGACTAGGAAATACTGCACAATCAGCAATGGTTTGCAGCCGATAGAGATCCGCATCGGACATAAATCCAGTGAACTTGACATTTGCGCCAATGCCTAACCGACCAATAATATGGTTAAGGGTGGGCAGATATAGTTCCCCTGTGCCAATGATCACCAATTGCACCGGCAACACTGCCAGGATTTTGGGAATCGCATCTAGGAGAATACTTACGCCTTTTTCGTAGGTGAGACGACCCACATAATAAATCAGTGCTTCATGGGGTTGGGCATATTTAGCCCTCAGGGTAACTCGATCAAAGTCAGTTTGTTGGGGTGCTTGAATCTGGCGGATTCGTTCTTCACTCAAGCCATTGGGGACAATATCAGTTTTGTTAGGTAAACAAGCCAAGGCTCGCTCTACCTCCCCTTGCATGTACTTAGTGCAAACAATCACCCGTTTTGCGGCTTGGGTTAACCGTAATTCTTGATTGTGAATGTATCTCTGGGTGTCGTTGTGAATCCCGTTACAGCGTCCGTATTCCGTAGCGTGGATCGTGGCAATGATGGGTAAATGGTATTTTTCGGCAAGGGCAGCGGCGGCTTCACCCACCAGCCAGTCATGGGCGTGGATCAGATCAAACTGAGGGGAAACCTGATCGGCAGACTGGGGGGCAGCATTTGGCTCATGATCCACCGGAACTGCTGGCGGTAAACACTGATCTTCTAAATGAGTTTGGACATACTGCACCATATTCCGATTCATGATGCGTACCCACTCAAAGAAATCACTATGCTCAGGGACTTCCACCCGATATACTGCCACCCCTGAAACAATCTCCTGTTCGGGGCTAGGATTATCGTCCACCTTGTCAGAGGCAGGGGGGGGCGCAACAGTGACAATGCTGACCCGATGACCCCGAAGCACAAGTTCAGGATAAAGTTCTGCTACATGACGGGCTATGCCACCCACAACACGAGGCGGAAATTCCCAAGCCAGAACAAGAATATGAAGACTTTTAGACACTGAACTAGTTAGCAATTGCTGAAGGATGGGAACTGATATCGTTGGGGTACTGCCACAGAGCGGTAGCTGTTCTTAGTTACTAGCATAGTCCAATTTGTTGACTGGCAAATGTTAGGACTAAGATTCAGTTGGGCTGGGAATGACGAAATTCTATCTAGATCATTGTAGGGGGCTGGGCTATGAAGAGTAATTCTGGTTTAATCAAGTTTTAAGATTTTGCTTGGGACGGCTGGTTTTACTTGCCATTTCTTACCATTTATTGGTTTTAATCCATAGATGTAATCTGAAGTGCTAAAGGATCGATTCACCCGATTCAAAACCCATTGAATAAGCATGTTGGATTAGTCAAAATCGAGCTAACCAAGATTAAGTTGTTGCAAATTATTTTATTAGTTCGCAACTTGTGGATAGGCTAAACCATCGGATTAGAGTAATTTCTTAACTTGATTATAAAGCAATTTTTTGAATCTATAAGCTCCAAGAATTATCAGTTTTTTGGGAATATTTTTAGGAGTATTTTTACAGATATATTCTTAGATTTAGATCAACTTTCTTGATCTGATGATTACGAAAAATTTAATTCAACTTGATCAAATATTTAACTAATATCTAGATATTAGCTTGATGTGCCAATATTAGCGATTTTTACTAATATTTGTACCATGACTAATTTGCGAGCAATTAAATTTATAATTCACTTGCAATTCACTTTGGTTTTAGTTTAAATCAGTAATCTATCAATATCATAGGTCTTATTAGTGAAATTTCCTATAGACCGGATTAAGCATCAAAAATTTGTCTAAATCCCCCTAGATTTGCTTGAATTACCTGTCGTAAGGCATCCAACTTAATTACTGCAAAACTCAATCTTTGCCTAAGCACTAAGCTTAATCATAATATCTACATATGGAAGTTATCAAATATAACTTAACCTAGCATGATTTAGGTCATAAATCCCCAGATTACCGATGAATTACCCGACCCTTTACTGATGAAAGAAATATAGTAAATTTGCAGGATTAAAGTTGTTTAATTCCTGTTATATTTGCCAGACTAGTCGCTAATTTAGGCAGGAATCCAACTAAAAAAACTGTAAAAAATTGATTGTTAAGAATTACAGTCGCTTTTGTTAAACAAAGTTGAGTAGTCTAAACATATTACTGCCGAAGTAGGAACTAGACTAAGGGGATACTGCCCCAGGTTTCTGTTAAATTCTGTCCCTAAAAGCCCTCAACTAGGCGAAAAATAGCCTTAATATAAGCCCAGAAACTGTGTTAAAAGTATTCTGCCGCAGAATTTACGGTAAGGCTCTGCTGAAAAATCTTTTCAGCTATCTTGATCCATAGCATAGGTAGTTAAGATGGCATTAAATCCAGCTAGGGTAGCGCTATTAGGGGTGACCATTCTGGGGGCATCCTGTCTAGCCGCTATGGCAGATCAGTGTGGTGCAGCATTAGGACAAACGGTCACACCACCAACTGAAGTTTTGATTGATCGAGATCCCATTGCTGTACCGCCGCCCAATGTGCCAGTGATCCGCCGTCCTGTTGCACCAGCGATTGTTACGCCAGCGGCTCCTAGTGTCAGTACAACTAGTCCCACCAATATCCCAAATAATATTCCCAATAACCCACCAACCAATTCTCCAACCAATGATAATCCGAGCCTGAATGGTTTTAGTAACAGCGGTTTTAGTGCCAGTAATGCCCCTGCCCCTGTAGCCACGCCACCCTTACCACCGGTCACGGCATCTCAGGTAATTACACCCCCAACCACTAGACTGCAAACTGCTAGAACTCAAACCATCAGACCCCAAACCATCAGACCCCAAGCTACTGGGACTGTGCCGATGGTCAGCAGTAGATCATCTGGTAATAACCTCACCAATGGTAATTACAGTAATTATGGTAGTTACCGCAACAGGAGCGGTTCTGCGGTGAGCTACAGTGCCCCCAGTAGTGGCAATTTGATCAATCGTAGCCTAAGTACTCCTGCGGTAACCACAGTGGCGGCTTCCGATCCCGTCAGTTTCCCCACAAATCTACCCACCAATGCCCCTGTACCATCGGGTAATCCTGAAGTACCCACGGATGTCAATCAATTATTTGCTTTCCTGAGTCAAAATATTCCTCCCGTAGACGGCGCTGCTGGTGAACTAAATTACACGGTGGTTGTGCCTGGAACGGCGGACAGTTTGTTAAATCAAATCCAAGAAATTATCCCTACGGCTAAAGTAGTTTCTTCAAGGATGGGAGCTTGCATTCAAGTTCAAGCTTACCGTGACCGAGGACGGGCAGAGTCCCTTACAGCGATGTTGCGTTCCGTGGGGTTTGATGCCCGTGTATTACATCAGAGTGGGGGATAGGCAACCGCCAAATGCTAATCAAGGAAAAATTAAAAAGTGAAAAGTAAAAGGTAAAAGCTAAGTGGTGGGTGGTTCAAAGAAATATTGTTGGGGGTTGATTCTTGCCAAAACTCCGCCATAATCAGCCATAATTTGTAGTCGCAAGATTTGTCAGAATTAAGTTACAAGATTAAGTTACACAAACGAGTATCGCGAGCAAGGCATCAGGAGATTGAAATGGGTGAGTCAAAACGGCGCAAGGAAGCTCTAGGAGAGGACTACGGCAAATCAGAGCCAGTATTTAGCAAAATTCCTTTCTGGACTAAGGCGCAAGCTAGTCAGTTTGTCAAAATTACGACCCAAGCCTCTTGGATTGGCATTGGGCTAACCGTAGCGATTTGGGTGACCGTTCGGTTTATTGGTCCTGGATTCGGTTGGTGGCATCTTGCGGAATAATTCCCAACAACCCATCAGCCACGATGCTCTTATTCTCTGTTACCTCCGCTCTATTCCCTCATCACTAGCAAACCCTCTAACTCAAACTAATTCCCTGACTCTCATTACCTCACTGAACTAAGACTGAAATCATGGGTACACCAATTTTGATTCCCGCTGCGGGGAGTGGCAAACGCATGGGGGCAGACCGCAATAAGTTACTCATTCCCCTATTGGGTAAACCAATTTTGCAGTGGACCCTTGAAACCGCATTAGTGACTGATGCTATTAGCTGGATTGGTGTGATGGCACAGCCTTCAGACTATCCCGCCTTTGAGCAGATTTTTGCTGCCATTGCTGCAACCCAACCCATCACCAAGCCTCTGCAACTCATTCAAGGGGGAGCCACCCGCCAAGCATCGGTTTTTAATGGCTTGCAGGCTTTACCCCCCGAAGCCACTACGGTATTGATCCATGACGGGGCAAGATGTTTGGTCACAGGGGATCTGCTGACCCGATGTGATCAGGCTTTTAACACATATCAGGGATTTATTGCTGCTGTCCCCGTCAAAGACACGATCAAAGTAGTCCAACAGCAAACCGTGACTGATACCCTCAATCGGGATTTGCTCTGGGCTGCCCAAACGCCCCAAGGTTTTGTGGTTGATGCCCTTAAGTCTGCCCACCAAAAGGCTCTCGATCAAGGTTGGGAAGTAACAGACGATGCGGCTTTATTTGAGAAAGTGGGTTTGGCGGTCAAAATTGTCATGGGCGAAGAAACTAACCTCAAAGTGACAACCCCTCAGGATCTATTACTGGCAAAGTTTATTCTGGAACAACGTTATAGTCAAACAAGATAAGAATGGCACGTTATTTAGGGTTCTTGTCAGACAAGATGTCTGACCTACAAAACTCGTGGGACGGACATCTTGTCCGTTGATCTGCGTTTATCTGCTTACAAGACTGTCCCAAAATTATTTGAAATGACTATAAGCATCTTGTTTGAAGTCGCCGAGAATGCTCACCGAGTATGGCTGTTTGGTAGTTCTGGTCACCATGGGGTTGCCATATATTTAGGAGTCAATTAGGGTGCGATTGGGACCCAAACTCAGGGAATTAACGTCGATGGGGATGCAGATCTTGACGACTGTGATATGATCACGCCCAAAATTAGTCGCGCCTAGTCGCACCCCAACCTGCCTGAAGTTTAAAGCCTGAGGTTTAAGAAATTACTGAAAAATTTACTAAAAAGTCTGTTTGCTCAAAAGCTTATTTGAAAGTCACTTCAGAACTTTTGAAAACTTTTGCAAGCCTTTAAGAACTTTTCAGTAAAAATTAACGAAGTAAAAATCTAAACACTCGCTAAACACTGGGCAAATATTCGGCAGTGACATCAGGCAACAACAGAGTTACCGAAGAGTTGCCGATCAAGACTAGTCGTTAAAAATTCTGATATTTTTCCATTAATTTTCCTGTTAACTTTTCCCCGTCAATTGGTTGTAGCGGTCTAGGACTTATGCCAAAATCCATTTTGCCAGCCACCACAGGGACATTCCCCCAATTCCTGAAATTTCCAAACCTTAACCAAGAAATGTTCTGTCAAAAAACGCTTACCCGACTTTTTTCTGGTGTTACTACGGGGCTAATGGTGGGTGTAGTCCCTATGGCTGCTCCCTATGAGCTAATTCATCCCTCTCTGATGTCTGGGGCTATGGCTCAGTCAGGGACAGAGGTTATTGGTAGTCAATATGTGGTCTATCTGTCCGGCGCGACTGCCGCCAATCTGCGCCGTGCTAAAACCGCCGTCCCCGATGCATTCATTACCACTCTCGACAATGGTACTAGGGTCATACAGTTGGGGCGGTTTAATAATTTGAACTTGGCTCAACGTCGTCTCAGTGAACTTCAGGGCAGAGGTTTAGCGCCACAGATTTACACCCAAGGCGGGGCAGTGACAGCTAATGTTGTGCCAGTGGCTCCAACTCCACCACGAGCTACCCGTACTACCCGCGCTGTACCGAGTAATATTCCTGCCGTCCCTTCAGCATTTATTGCGGATACTCCTGCGGCTTTACCTCAGGGCAATAGTGTGGATACCCCATCCACTAATAACGCGGCAAATCCCTTTAATGTGCCTGTGCCTCCTACTCCCCCCAGTAATACCGTCAGTAATACACAAACTAATACTCAAACTAATACGGTGCGCGGTTCTGGTACAACTATTAACCGTAACAACACTATGGCAACCACTGGCGATAATCAGGCAATCCCTTTGCCTAATGTCCCCCGTCCTGTGGCTGTAAATCCGTCCCAACCAACAACCAACCAAACCGCAGCGCAACCAATCCCCATCGAGAGAACCACTTCCCCCACCAGTATTGAAATTGTTCGACCTAGCAGTAATTCGGTGCCTCAGGCAGTGGCGATAAATCCCGCTCCGGTTAATACTCCATCTAATCGCTATTTTGTGATTATTCCCAATGGCTCTGTAGCCGAGTTGCAGCGGGTCAGAAACTTTTCTCCCAATGCTCAGGTAAAGTCATCGGGACGGGGCACTTATATTGAAATTCAGGGCTATCCTGATCGTCTCAGTGCAGAAACCATGAATTCCACGTTGCTCAAGCAAAGGTTTGATTCTCGCGTGGTCTATTTCTAGGTTTTCTCTAGTACTGCTTGGGCAATCAAGACCTCTTGAGGATTCAAGCCCCCCTTAGTTAGTCTCAATAGAATATTAGTCCCAGTAGAAATATCAATAGAAATATCAGTAGGAATATAAGCTATCGAAACTATTTACGGTAAAACCCAAGGTCTCAAGCCTAATGAACTTAAGCAACTGCAAAGGTTGTATCGGTCCCGTTTGCCCCAAGATGCCGTTACTACCCCCGAATTTGCCCAGCGCCTCGCTAATCTGAGCCATGCTTTGCAAGAGCCGCTGTGTGTGATCGTCAACCGTCGGGGGCAGGTGATCCGCGTGGGTTTAGGTACACCGAACCAAACCAAGATGTCCCCCCTGGAATTGCCCCGCTATGGTAGCGAGCGTCTGTCGGGGTTGCGTTGCCTTTGTACCAAACTTAACCGCGAGGCTCCCAATACCAATGATTTAACGGCGATGGCTCTACAGCGTCTCGATGCCTTGGTGACCCTGACCCTCAATAGCACTGGATATGTAGATCGGGTATTTACGGCTTATCTCGTGCCAGAGTCGGCTATGCCCGATGCCACCACAACCTTAGGAGTTGCTGGTTGGACGGTCTCAGAACCCCAAACCCTTGAGGCAGTGTGCCAAGAGGATTTTCTGGAAACTGTGGCGGGGCTAGAGGCAGAATTTCGGCGCGAGTTCATTGCAGAAGCCATTGATCTGCAACAAGATCGGGTGATTTTGGTGGGTTTGGTCACCGATAGCCAACCTTCGGATCATATTCCCTTCAAACTAATTGAATTGCAGCAGTTGGTAGAAAGTGCTGGGGGGGCAGTGGTGGATATGCTCTGGCAAAAACGCGCTCACCCTCACCCACAAACGGTTTTAGGTATTGGCAAAATCGAAGAAGTTGCCCTAACTGCCCAAACTAAAGGCGCTAATTTGATTGTGTTTGATCGGGAGTTGTCTCCGGCACAAATTCGTAACTTAGAGCAGTTGATTGGAGTCAGAGTTAGTGATCGCACGGAAGTAATTCTGGATATTTTTGCCCAACGTGCTAAGTCCGCCGAGGGTAAATTACAGGTGGAGTTAGCCCAGTTGGAATATCGACTGCCGCGACTGGTGGGGCGTGGTCTGGCACTGTCACGGTTAGGGGGTGGGATTGGGACTCGCGGACCTGGGGAAACTAAACTAGAGAGCGATCGCCGCGTGATCCAAAAACGGATCGTGCATCTGCAACGACAAGTAGATCAACTGGGTTCCCAACGGGCACGGATGCGGCAAAAACGGATGGAGCAAGCTTTACCTACTATCGCCATTGTGGGTTATACCAATGCAGGGAAATCTACGCTCCTCAACAGTTTGACTAAGGCTGATGTTTATGCGGCGGATCAGTTATTTGCCACCCTTGATCCCACCACCCGCCGTTTAACCCTCAGTGATGCCCTTGGTCGGAAACAAAACTTATTACTGACGGATACCGTGGGTTTTATCCATGAACTGCCGCCGCCCCTCGTGGATGCTTTCCGTGCCACCCTAGAGGAAGTTACCGAAGCCGATGCCCTGCTCCATGTGGTGGATGCGTCTCATCCTGAATGGCAAACCCAAGCCAAAGCCGTATTGCAGATTTTGGAGGATATGCCCATCACGCCACCACCAATGCTGATGATTTTCAACAAAATTGACCGTGTGGCAGATCCCAGCAGCATTACCGCCCAATATCCTGAAGCGATTCTGATTTCTGCGGCCCAGCGTCAGGGTTTAGATACTTTGTGTAATGCTTTGCTGAAGATGGCGCGTCAAACCGTTTAATTTATGTAGTGCTTGGTTTGTGTAGTTTGTTTGCTTTTAGAGTTGATCGGGCTGATAGGGCTGATCCCCTGACTGCTCCCATCCCTAATCCCCAGACCAATCCCACCATTTCCGTATGATGGATTCGTAATGTCACAAAGTCTTGAAAACCTTTGTACATTAGCGTTATGGCAATCGTTTATGATTGACCATGGTTTGGTACATTCTCTAACTGCTCAAGAAAAAGTATATTAAGCTACAAAACACCATGTAGCATCAAGTGTATTAAGAAAACTCAAGATACTGTGGAGGAGTCACTTTGAAAAAGGTAGAAGCAATTATTCGTCCGTTCAAATTGGATGAAGTTAAAATCGCGTTAGTTAATGCTGGCGTAGTCGGTATGACGGTTTCCGAAGTACGCGGCTTTGGTCGTCAAAAGGGGCAAACAGAGCGCTATCGCGGGTCTGAATATACCGTAGAGTTTCTCCAAAAGCTCAAAGTAGAAATCGTGATCGAAGACGATCAGGTGGATATGGTAGTAGAAAAAATCATTACCGCTGCCCGTACTGGTGAAATTGGCGATGGTAAGATTTTCATCTCTCCTGTGGAAGGCATTGTACGGATTCGTACCAGTGAAAAGGACAGCAAGGCTGTGTAGGCTGTGTTGTTTTTTTGGTAACTGAATCAAAACCGAAATCAAAACCAAGTTTGCATTACCGAATTTGCATTTGTCCCTAAAGGATGTCAATGGCTTTTATAGCTTGATTGGCATCCTTTAAGTTTTGGGGTTTTGGGAACAAGTTTTTTTGGAGTTGACTAGCTCAATGCGGCTAAGAGCGCTTCTCCCATTGCCTTACAACCGAGACGCTCACAACCAGGAGCCATAATATCTCCGGTGCGCTTACCAGCATCTAAAACCTTGTTAACTGCTGCTTCGATCACATCTGCTGCCTCTGGTTCGTTCAAGCCATAACGCAACATCATCGCCGCACTGAGGACCTGTGCCATCGGATTGGCTAAATCTTTTCCGGCAATGTCAGGAGCCGAGCCATGCACTGGTTCAAACAAGCCAGGGGCACCTGCGACACCCAAACTCGCAGAGGGCAACATCCCAATACTGCCCGTTAACATTGCCGCTGCGTCGGACAAAATATCACCGAATAAATTTCCGGTCACAATTACATCAAATTGTTTGGGGTTACGCACTAACTGCATTGCCGCGTTGTCTACGTACATGTGGGATAAATTCACATCGGTGTATTCAGCGCTGAGTTTGGTAATGCGTTCGCGCCACAGTTGGGATACTTCCAAAACATTCGCCTTGTCTACGGAACAGAGGTTATGACCACGTTTGCGGGCAGCTTCAAACGCCACGCGCCCGATGCGATCCACTTCTAGTTCGGTGTAAGCCATCGTATTGACACCCCGTCGGTTGCCCTGTTCATCGGTGAAAATACCTTTGGGCTGACCAAAATAAATTCCCCCCGTCAGTTCCCGCACCACAAGAATATCCACCCCTTCAACCACTTCCCGTTTCAGGGTAGAAGCATCGATCAGTTGGGGTAAAATCTGCGCCGGACGCAAGTTAGCAAACAAGCCCATGCCACCCCGCAAACCTAACAAAGCCTGTTCTGGACGGAGATTTGCGGGGAGGGTGTCCCATTTATCCCCACCCACTGCCGCCAACAACACCGCATCACTACCTTGGCAAGCGGTCAGAGTTTCTGAGGGTAAAGGGTGTCCGGTGGCATCAATCGCCGCACCACCCGCTAACTTTGTGTCAAATGCCAAGCTAAAACCAAACTTTGGCGCTACTGCTTCGAGTACTGCCACTGCCACCGCCATAATTTCGGGACCAATACCATCGCCCGGCAGCAACACAATATTATACGTTTTGGACATAATCCCTGAATCCTTAGTCAAACCCTGAATGTGTGTGAAATTAATTAAAATTGCTCAAGTCGTGATCTAGTTAGTGGCAATCGGTTAAGTTATTTTGCTGCCAAGTTCCCTAGACTTGCTAGAATGGTGATGGATTATTATCGCTAAAATTGCCACTGATCACCTAACATTAGCAACATTAGCAAAAATTAGGTTAACAAAAATCAAGGCAGGAAACAGCATCTGTCTTGGGAAAAATTCTAGGGTGTGACTCGATGACAGGATTGGTTATGTAATTATTCGGAGTCGAGCCGAGATTGTTTTGATTTTCTGTTGCTTTGTTGTCCTAGTGTTCCCTTTGTCGGTTGGCATTTTAATTCCTGAGTTACCTTCCTGCAACTAAACTCAGATTCCCATAAACCCAAATTCTCAAACCAGATTTTTCAATGAGTTCCTTGCACCAAGAGTTAGAACAAGAAGTTTCCCGTCGCCGGACATTTGCGATTATTTCCCATCCCGATGCAGGGAAAACCACGCTCACCGAAAAACTGCTTTTGTATGGAGGTGCGATTCATTTAGCCGGAGCGGTCAAGGCGCGGGCTGCCCAGCGTCACGCCACTTCTGACTGGATGGAATTAGAGAAACAGCGGGGGATTTCCATTACCTCCACTGTGTTGCAGTTTGACTATCAGGGTTATTGCGTCAATTTATTAGATACCCCTGGGCACAAAGATTTTAGTGAAGATACCTATCGCACCCTAGCCGCTGCGGATAATGCAGTGATGCTCATTGATGGAGCCAAGGGTTTAGAGCCGCAAACTCGCAAACTATTTGAAGTGTGTCGCATGGGAGAATTGCCCATTTTCACATTCATCAATAAGATGGATCGCCCTACCCGTGAGCCGTTGGAGCTAATTGATGAGATTGAGCAAGAGTTAGGCATTGTCACTTATCCCATGAATTGGCCCATCGGCACGGGGGATCAGTTTCGGGGGGTTTATGACCGAGCTTCCAAAACGGTGCATTTATTCCAACGTCAAGCCCACGGACAAAGGGAAGCGAATGTAGCGATTTTTCCGCTGGATGCACCAGAAGTAGCAGCCGCCATTGAGCCGGGACTTTTAGCACAACTCCATGAAGATTTGGAACTTTTGGACGGCATTAGTGCCCCTTGGGATGCATCGGCATTGTTTGACGGCAAACTCACGCCCGTATTTTTCGGTAGCGCCATGACTAATTTTGGTGTAGAACTATTCCTGAAATCGTTTCTGGATCATGGTTTGCCGCCGACTTTCCATGACAGTACCGCTGGCGAAGTGGTTGCTCCCACCGATGAAAATTTTTCCGCTTTTGTTTTCAAATTGCAAGCCAATATGGACCCACGCCATCGGGATCGCATTGCTTTTGTGCGGGTGTGTTCTGGTAAATTTGAGAAGGATATGACTGTGACCCATATGCGTTCCGGAAAATCCATTCGCCTCTCCCATGCTCAAAAGCTCTTTGGTCAAGATCGCGAAGCTCTGGAAATTGCCTATGCTGGGGATGTGATTGGTCTGAATAATCCAGGGATGTTTGCCATTGGCGATACCATTTGCTGGGGTAAAAAACGGCGCTATGCGGGGATTCCCTGTTTTTCACCGGAAATATTTGCTTTCCTTCGCAATCCTAATCCTTCTAAATTCAAGCAATTTAAGAAAGGTATTTCTGAACTGCAAGAAGAAGGCGCGGTGCAGATTATGTATTCCGTTGATGAAGCCAAACGCGACCCAATTTTAGCGGCAGTGGGACAGTTGCAATTTGAAGTGGTGCAATATCGCCTGCAAAGTGAATATGGTGTAGAAACTAGCCTAGAAATGATGCCTTATACCGTAGCCCGTTGGGTAGAAGATGGTTGGGAGGCTTTGGAGTTAGTGGGACGACTATTTAACACTTTTGTAGTTAAAGATGCATGGAACCGTCCCGTTTTGTTGTTTAAGAATAGTTGGAATCTAAATCAGGTGGAATCAGAGCATTCTAAATTGCGGCTGCGTTCCATTGCACCAATTACGGAATTAACCACTGCGGCAGGAGGCTAGGGTTATGCATCGGAGTGTTGTCTATGTTGCGTCGAGTCTGTGTTGGGGATTGGTAGTGTGTGCTGGGGCAGAGTCTGTCATGGCACAGCGGGTATTTGACAATCAAGATCCGTTTTTTCGACGGGGGAATCAGATTGTGGAACAGGAAGCCCGTCGCCTTAGTAGTGATGCGAATCCTCAGGAGGTGATTATTAATCGTCCTGCGCCTTTAGGGAATATCGAGGCTAATGGAAGAGTGCCCACTATTGGTGAAGGAGCTACTGGTAATCAGGTAGATTCCGTTAATAATAAGCCGGAGTTGGTTTCGCCTGATGGAGGGAATGCAGGGCGTTAGGTTTTGGTTTTGTGGCAGAAGTTGGAGCGACTAGATAGTTTATCAAAAAAATGGGTTTAAAACCCCGTGCTTCCAGCAAAGCTTTACTTAATCTATGCTAGGGAGTGTCATCAAATAGGTAAAGTAAGGAGAGTAGTTTTGCAACAAATCAAAGACAATGACAACACGACGCTACGCATTGCGTGATGACCAATGGGAACGAGTCAAAGACCTATTACCAGGAC
>JBIKNH010000006.1:0-44433 GCA_044358815.1 Pseudanabaenaceae cyanobacterium
CATTTCTGTGATCTAATTCCAATTGTGCGAGTTCCCTCGTGGAATTACATAAAGGGTTACGTTAGGAATTACAGCCAAATTTCTCCGACAGTGAATAGGTTAATTCTATAAAAGTTCATGAAAAAAGCATTTTTTAATCCCAGCCGGTTGGTTTTGGGTTTGGGCTTAGTCGTGTTGACTACCCTAGTAACGTTATTTGGTGGCTTGGGTATGGCTCCAGTGCAAGCTTATCCCTACTATGCCCAAGAAGCTTATAAGACTCCTCGGGAAGCTACGGGGCGGATTGTTTGCGCTAACTGTCACTTAGCCAAGAAGCCCATTGAATTAGAGCTACCCCATGCAGTCAAGCCCGACAGTGTGTTTGAGGCTGTAGTCAAGTTGCCCTACGATCACACTAAGCAACAACCCACCGCTGATGGTACTAAGGGTGGTCTGAATGTCGGTGCAGTATTGGTATTACCTGAAGGTTTTACTATTGCCCCCGAAGATCGTTTGTCTGAGGAATTGAAGGAAAAGACTAAGGATATTTACTATCAACCCTACAGCGATGATCAGCCTAATATCGTTGTCGTGGGACCGATTTCTGGGGATGAAAATCCGGAAATTGTTTTCCCTGTGTTGTCTCCTGATCCTGCCACTAACAAGAACGTACACTTCCTCAAATATTCTGTCCATGCTGGCGGTAACCGTGGTCGCGGTCAAATTTACCCCACCGGTGAAAAGAGCAACAATAACGAATTTACTTCTTCCGTTTCTGGTTTGGTAACTAAGGTTACGGCAACTCCGGCTAACGAAGATGAAGGAACCTATGGTGGTTATGAAATTACGATCCAAACCACTGAAGGTAAGACCGTAGTTGAAAACGTACCTGTGGGTCCTGACCTCTTGGTATCTGTGGGTGATGAAGTCAAGCCTGGTGCCCCTTTGACCAGTAATCCTAATGTGGGTGGCTTTGGTCAACATGATGGCGAAATTGTATTGCAAGATCCTCGTCGGATTCAGTGGTTGTTAGCTTTCTTTGCTGCGGTCACCGTAACCCAAGTAATCTTCGTCTTGAAGAAGAAGCAAGTGGAAAAAGTTCAAGCTGTGGAAATGAAGTTCTAACTTGACCGAATTCTGACAGATCACAACAACTCAAAATAAATCTAAACCCTCCGGTAATTTAAATGATTTAAATTACCGGAGGGTTTTAGTTAAGGGCTTATTCAATTTATAGGCATTTCAAGTAATTTTGGGACAGTTAACTTTGGGACAGTCTTGTAAGCAGATAAACGGACAAGATGTCCGTCCCACGTTTGTTGATGCCTTGTAGGTCAGACATCTTGTCTGACAATGACCCTGTAGTAATAAAGCACCTAAAAACTAGCGAGAGGCATGAATCAGAGGGCGGAAACCATGACGTACTGAAGCCGCACCAATCTGATCCATTTTCTCTAGGGTGATTTGATTCCGTCCCCAAGAGAAATTAGTATGCCATCCTTCAAATTCTAAGAGCATCGCCTCTGCAAAACAGGCAAACAACTGGCGGCTAGGGCTGTCCATCTTTGCCGTCTCCATGATCTTCCAGTCAATGTCGAGACTATGCTCCACAATGCCGCCATTGATCACATAGACCCCATCTGCCTGCACCATGGTGGACAAATTCTTAGGATAACCACCATCAATCAAAACACAGGGGCGCTTTAATACTTCTACGTTAATTTCCATCCCCTTTGCCATGCTTGCCACCCATACCACAATGTCAGACTGGGGTAGCGCCGCTTCAATGGGTAAAATTTTGCCCCGCCCTAACTCGGTTTGTAGTTCTACCAACCGCTCCTGATTGCGGGCTACTAACAACAAATCTTTGACATCAGTGCGGGCATTTAACCAACGACAGACCGCGCTGCCAATGTCACCAGTAGCGCCACAAACCGTCACTGTGGCTTGAGACAAATCAATGCCATATTTTTGGCTGGTCGCCTCCACCTGACGACAAATCACATAAGCCGTGTGGGTATTGCCCGTAGTAAAACGACGAATTTCTAGATCGACATTTCGCACCGTAGAAATTTGTGCCAGATTAAAAGTCTCAAAGACAATTGACGAAAATCCGCCCAAAGCTGTGATGTCCACATCATGTTTTTGGGCATGAGCCATAGCATTAAGAATCTTGCGAATCGCAGTCTTTGCTCGACTTGCTGCCAGCATTTCCGGCAAAAAACAGGACTCAATATATACGCCTTCGATCTGTTTGCCCGTGGCACTAGTAACTTTGATATTATCTACAATCTGCGGCGGGGCTGAACACCAAAAATCTAAACCCTGATCAGCATACTCCTCATAACCATAATCACGAGCTACGGATTGAGCGTGTGCCAAACTTGTAAGATGACCAATTAAACCAAACATGAATGCGTGAAAGTTTCCAAAGCTACCAGTGTGTCACAGCCAAAAGTCTTGATCTAGTTTTTATGGTTGTTGATGGTGTTTCAAGGCACAGCGCCAAGGTGGGTCAGGGGGTACTGCATGGACTGTCTGGGCATCCCAGAGAGTAAACCATGTAATCAAACCAGACCCACCCCAAGCTCTCAGTCCAATAAAAGCCAACAAGAAACCATGAAACCTAGATCATCAAATCATAGGACATATCAGGTGGCAGTGAACCATACCACCATAAGCAGATCGAGAGGAAGGCAAAGATCTATTTTGATGGGGCGTAGCTGCCATCCTCAAAGCTATTCAGCCTTTGTCAGCCCCATGACTGAAAGTCTCATGATTTCTTTGGGAATAAAGCCGATCTTACCGAGGCTTTCACCATACTGAATCATGAAGTCTTCCACGAGATCTTCCTTTTCCATGCCCAATTGTCTCGCATCGTCTGCCACCTGATTTAACATTTGCCAAATCAAGGGTAAATTTTTCCGATTGGCTTCTTCGAGGGGGGCTTTTGCAGTCTCGAAGTTTTCATTCAGCCAGACCACACCAAAGTTCAGGTGTGAATATTCATCTTTGACCACACCCTCGGTGATTTTGCGAGCAAAGGGGTCAGCCACAGGAATGTAAATGTTATAAGCGGCGATCGCGAAACATTCAATGATTAAAGATTGAATTAACAAGCAAGCGACCACATCACCTTCGGTGCGAGCTTTTTGGAAGTTGGTCCGCAATTTGTCAAAAAATTCTTTGGCAAATTCCATGTCCGGCTCTACATTGAGGTTCTTACCACAAGAAATAAAGCCACGACGATGACGCTCTTCCATCTTGGCTAGTTTGGTAAAGTCTTCCTTATATTCGGGTAGCATCTCGCCCAGTTGGAGATAGTTGGTGTAGGCTTCCGCCTCACCTTCGATCACGATGGCATTGATGCGGCTATAAGCATTGAGATATGCGTGAGATTTAAAGTCGATTTCCATAGCGGCTTCAAGTGTTTGCGCCATGTTATGCCTCTTTTGTTGCAAAAAGTAACTTTACCTATTTTATGCTATATATGCGGTTGCTCTGTGGGATTTTTACCCTGTTGATTATGGGGTGGGTCAGATACTAGATCTCTGACAGTCAGTGGGTCAGCAGCTAACAGGTGTTTATTACCCAGTCACAACAAAAGAGTAGATGCAAAAAACGTGCCCCTAGACATAGAGCGGGGGAAAGCTCTGTCATTTGGAACGGCTGTTTGGCGTGTTAATTTACAGTATTGATTGTAGAAAGTTAATCACAGAAATTTGGTTTCAGACAATTGACCTTGGACTGACCTTAGAAAGTTGACTTTAGAAGACTGATCGTGGCAGATTCACCTAACGGCGGCGCATAGGGGGGAACTGGGGCAACTGCACCGCTGCCATAGTGATCCGCTTAGTACCTAGTCCGCCCCGTTCTCCGTTGCCCATAGGCTCTTCTTTAGAGGCAACCTCTCCCAAATGCTGCAAAAACTTGGGTGGATTGACTTGAGGCATGGCTAAAGGGGCGGGATGGGCACTCATTTGTGATGTTTGCTCTGGCTCACTTGAACCAACGGGCGTGATGCTAGGTGCTAGTGCCATTGCCGAACTCTTACTAGCAGGTAGCTCAGCAGTATGGTCTACATAACTGTGAAGGGGATTTTGCCACTTGGGCAACTCTGGCACACCGTTACGCAGTAGTTGCTCGGACAGTTTATGGGTCGAGTTATGAGCCGAGAGTCTGGGCGGAAATGGATTTTTGACTGTAACCGCTGGGGTTTCAATGGTTTGCACATTTTGTCCTAGGGATTGCCCTAGAGACATCGATGCTGACTCTGCAAGTAGACTTTGATCTAGGTTATGGTCTGTAACACCGTGGGCAGAGACTTTCAAGCCATCAGTGAAGCCATCAGCGTCTGTCATTGATGTCACCGATAAGCTTGGCTCAGCCTCAGCCGAGGTTATTGTCGCAGGGATTTGATCCACCGATGCAGTGCTGTTTTGTTCGCTCACCACTGGTATGATCCTTTCTTCTGCCAGTTTTGTAATACCCCAAGAACTGGGCATAGCGGCTGAGTTAGGCTCTTTGGTGTCCTTTTCCAAACACCGCTCTAGAGCTGCCTTGAGCTGGGAAGTGTGATGCTGTTGGCGCTTGAGCCGATCCCGTAAGTCATCACAGCTTGCCTGAGAGTCTTTAATAATTAAATCTTGTTGCTCAATGCGCTCTTGTAAGTTAGCTATCAAAGCTTCTTGGCGCTGAATTACCAACTGCGAGAGGCGTAACTGTTCCTGGGCTTGCTGTAATAGGGTATAGGCTTGATGGCATTTCTGATTACAAACCGATAACTCTTGGAGAACATCCCTGTTTGGTTCTTGAGGGTAATGCCCCTCTGTGATATTGTCCGCCACAGCACCCCAGCCTAAACCATTAGACTTGCCTAAACTATTCGACTCAAAAGACTCATGGACTGAACTGGTCCAAGGACGATGGGTATCAGAAGTTGCTGTTGGATCTGCATGGGGGGGAATATCAGGGGTTGCAGATTCACCAAATCCTGTCTGGCTCATGGTCACCTTTTACGTTGATGTTACGTTGACTACTTACGTTTGCTTACGCGGAACTTTGAACTGTTGGATGCAATGGCTCAGCTATGACGGTCTCAGGTTTTAAGTTTAGGGCTTTCGAGTTTAAGAAATTGCTATGGCAATCTTTACAAATTGGCAAACAAAATTGGCAAACTGGGGAAAAATGGTTCGGGATAATTCAGAAACCCAAGCCAAGGAATCAGTCAAGGCAGTAGATTAAGTTTTGTTGCCAAGCATTTTAACAGCAACCCACTGGCAGCGCTGCAATGGTAAAACCTGTGGACTAATATTTTGAAGATTCAAAATAAAAATTGACAACCACAATTCACTCCACTCAAAACCAATGCTCAACCAAACCGCCGGTAGTTGAATGAAATGGCTGGTGGCAATAGTTAGTTGCATCGGCAACAATACACTGCCAGATTTTACCTCAAAAATCCCTGTTTGTCGTCTCGGGGGATCGCTCTTGGGTCAGAGCCTCATACTTTTTACGACTTTTTATGGTCAATCTACGATCAATTACAGACAAAATCTGACTTAAAAAATACTTTTTAGCTGTGTCTTCGGGGCATAAGCAGGGCGATTAACCCAAAACATAAAAACGGTCTGAGCTTATCTATCACAGCCTACACTGCATAGCCCAGACCGTCTTTAAATCAGACCGTCTCTAAATTTAATTTATTGGCAACTATTGGCAACCTAGAGGAATTAGATAAATCCTTAACCACGTACCTTCTGTGACCAGACGCGGGTAGGCAGACCCCAAACGTAAATAAATCCTTCGGCGGCTTTATGGTCAAACTGGTCAGCGCTGGTGTAGGTAGCTAACTCTTCGTCATAGAGGGAATTAGCAGACTTGCGACCCACAATGCTGGCGCTACCCTTGAAGAATTTCACCCGTACCGTGCCAGAAACGCGCTCTTGGCTACTGTCAATGAAAGCATCAAGGGCAGCTTTGAGGGGGCTGTACCACAAACCGTTGTAGATCATCCCAGCGTAGGTATCTTCCATGGACTTCTTGTAATGGGACAGATCCGCCGGCAATGTCAAGCTTTCCAGGTCACGGTGGGCGTGGATTAATACCAACATGGCAGGGGCTTCATAGATTTCCCGCGACTTGATTCCCACCAAGCGGTTTTCTACCATGTCAATGCGACCGTAACCGTTACCACCCGCGATTTCATTCAACTTGGTGATCAACGCCACGGGATCGAGGGCTTCACCATCAAGAGCAACGGGAATCCCCTTCTCGAATGTAATTTCAGTGTAGGTGGGTTCGTCAGGGGTGGCAGCGATCGCCTTCGTCATTAGATAGACTTCCTCTAGAGGCTCATTCCAAGCATCTTCTAGGGGACCTGCTTCGATGCTGCGCCCAAACAAGTTACGGTCAATGCTATAGGCGGAAGACTTTTTCACCGGTGCGGGAATACCAAACCGTTCCCCATAGGAAATGGTTTCTTCGCGGCTCATGCCCCATTCCCGTGCTGGAGCCAAAACCTTGATATGGGGATTGAGCGCCCCAATAGACACATCAAACCGCACCTGGTCATTACCCTTGCCCGTACAACCGTGGGCTACCGCATCAGCACCATATTCTTGGGCAGCTTCGACTAAAATCTTGGCAATTAAAGGACGAGCCAGCGCTGTGGTCAAAGGATAACGACTTTCATACAGTGCATTAGCCTTAATCGCCGGAAAAGCATAATCGGTCACAAACTCTTTAGTGACATCCTGCACCAAAGAAACGCTTGCTCCAGATGCCAAAGCTTTTTGGCGAATTGGTTCCAACTCGTCCCCTTGACCCAGATCAGCAGCGAGGGTGATCACCTCTTCTACGCCCCACTCGTTCATTAGGTAGGGGATACATACCGAGGTATCTACGCCGCCAGAATAAGCGAGAACAACTTTTTTTGCCCGTCCCATCAGTGTTTACTTTGCTTGTGACAATTGAATACTTGATCGAGTGTAACTGTTTTTGGGATCTACAAAAGTGTCACTTTGATCACTGTTTCCCCAGATTTTTGGTCAACTTTTGGTCAACCACTTAGTTAACTACTTGGTCAGCTAAAAATAACTCTTACAAAAGTGATGACAAAAACGATGATAAGAGCAATCACAAACAAATACCCCTGATTTACTGGCTCTAGCTCATAAATCAAGGGTATTCAAGTTATATCAAAAAGCTAGCTAAAACCTAATCTCAGCCATTAGAAAAACACATTAGAACAAGCCCAAGGTCAAAGACTTGTCAATGGGCAAAGTTGCGCCAACACCCAGATAAATGGTGAAGGCAGTCCCAAACAAAAACATCGCTGTAGCAATGGGGCGACGGAAAGGATTTTGGAACTTGTTCACGTTCTCAATGAAAGGAATCAAGATCAAACCCAAGGGGATCGCCGATTGCAGCAACACACCCAACAACTTGTTAGGCACAACGCGGAGAATTTGGAAAGCAGGGTATAAATACCATTCGGGCAAAATTTCGAGAGGAGTGGCAAAGGGGTTAGCAGGTTCACCCACCAAAGCAGGATCAACCACGGCTAAGCCAGCCAAAATTGCAATCGTACCGGCAATTACCACAGGGAAGATATAGAGCAAGTCATTAGGCCAAGCGGGTTCACCGTAGTAGTTGTGACCCATGCCCTTAGCCAGCTTCTCCCGCAATACGGGATCATTTAAATCGGGCAGTTTTTCGATTTTAGACATAGTTTTTTTACTATATTTGCGCTTTGGGGTGACCACTCTGATTATAAGTTTAGTCCCATGAAATCAGACTAACCAAATATCAGGAATTGATCACCATTGATTCATCATCTGAATTAATTGGATTAATACAGTGTCGATTACAAAGGACCGGAGATACCTTGCTTACGGATCATCAAGAAGTGAGCCAACATAAACACCGCAATCAACCAAGGCAATACAAAGGTATGCAGGCTATAGAAGCGGGTTAATGTGGCTTGACCAACACTTTGACCACCGCGTAACAGTTCTACCAAGGTAGCGCCCACGACGGGGATTGCATCAGGTACACCGGATACAATCTTCACCGCCCAGTAACCGACTTGGTCCCAAGGTAAGGAATAACCAGTTACGCCGAAGGTAACGGTGATCACTGCCAAAATTACGCCAGTTACCCAGGTCAGTTCGCGGGGCTTTTTGAAACCACCGGTCAGGTACACGCGGAAAACGTGCAGAATCATCATCAATACCATCATGCTGGCGGACCAACGGTGGATGGAACGAATCAACCAACCGAAGTTCACATCGGTCATGATGTACTGCACAGAATTGAAAGCTTCGGCGACCGTCGGCTTGTAGTAGAAGGTCATGGCAAAGCCAGTGGCAAACTGCACAATAAAGCAGGTTAAGGTGATGCCACCCAAGCAGTAGAAAATATTAACGTGGGGCGGGACGTACTTGGTGGTTACGTCTTCAGCAAGGGCCTCGATTTCAAGGCGCTCGTTAAACCAGTCGTAGACTTTACTCATGAATAAAAAGACCCGAGATTGCTCAACAGTAAAGATTAATTAAGCTATTTGTAAGATATTGTAATACTTCCCACGATGGTTTGGCGGGACCGAAAGTGGGAACTGTAGGGGAAATGGTAGGCTGGCGAATTGACTACTCACTGATCGCCTTGCACGTTCGCCTTGCAGTAGTTGGAGATCTGCCCCACAATCATACTAGCGCCAAAGTACCGCTAACAACGCTAACACAACAGCCGTCAAGCTAATAACAATTTTTACCAGGATCAAGAACTCCGTCAAGACAGGTGCAGCAAGGATCTACATATTGGGCATATCTGCTGAATTTGAGGCAGATTACTTAGTTAGCTCTTTATTAACTCTTTAAGCCAATCCCTAAACTTTGCTAAAAATTTTACTAATCTCTCAGACTCAGCCTTTCATCTTCAGGTTTAGCTGTTACTGCCTCAAGCAATGATTCAGATGGCAGGACAGAATCGGGGTCAGCAGAATCAACCATCTCGACTTGTTCGGGAGTAAATTCTTGATTAACTTCTTGATTAACTTCAGGCTGCTGTGGTTCTGAGGATTCTGAGGGTAAGGAGAGATCCTGCGACAAATCAGGTTCATCTAAGTTATTGCCTAAGTTATCGCCTAAATTTCCATTTAGATCTGATGGGTCTGCTGTACTACTAGGTAGTGCTTCACTTGCAGTATCTAGGGGTGCTTCATTAGCTAAAACAGATTCTGACAGTTCAGGGTCAGGAATTGTGCCGCTCTGATTGGTGACAACGGTTTCCACCATGTTACGCACCTCTGACAGCAACACATCCTTGAGGTTAATTACGGTTACGAGAGAGGTATTGGTTAAATCCGCCCCCGCCAAATTAACTTGGGCTAAATTGGTCCAACTCAATCGCGCATTGATGACCGTCGCTCCGGTTAAATTAGCTTCGGTGAGATTAGCTCCCGTTAGGTTAACCCGACTCAAATCGGCTCCGGCTAGGTTTGCACCCCTGAGATCTGCCCCCGCTAAGGAGGCTCCCGCTAAAAACGCCCCTCGTAAATCCGCATACTGTAACTGTGCCCCACTGAGGTTTGCCCCTGTCAAAAAAGTCCGCCGCAAATCTGCATCCACGAGACAGGCTCCACAGAAATCCGTCTCTAGTAACACAGCCTCAACCAACACCGCCAGACGCAAAACCGCCCCCCTCAGGGATGCCCCACTGAGGTTAACCCTAGTGAGGTTGGCTCCGTTGAGGTTGGCTTCTTGGAGATTGGTCCAGCTAAGTTCGGCTCCTTCGAGATCTGACCGTAACAGAGTGATTTGATTGAGATCCGCCTCAGTGAGATTAATTCCCACCAAGTACGCCCCTGGCAACCAAGATCTGCCTAAGTCACACCGCCGGAAATCTCTTTCCCCAGCGGCGTATTTAGTCAATAAGGTGGCAACATCCATAGGGTCAGAAACTCAAGAGGATCGAATGGCTAGTAAAGATCCGAGATTTTAACTCAAACGAGGCAATATCGGGTCAAAAATCTAAGGGTGTAAAATCTGGGCGACTTCTTTGGCATGGTAGGTGAGGATAATATCGGCTCCTGCCCGCTTCATGCTCAACAGGGTTTCAAGGATAATTTTTTTCTCGTCAATCCAGCCCATTTGTGCCGCTGCCTTGATCATGGCATACTCACCGCTGACGTTGTAAGCCGCTACGGGTACATTGGTGTTCTCCTTGATCTTAGCAATGATGTCAAGGTATGCCAGAGCAGGCTTTACCATCACAATATCTGCCCCTTCTTCGATGTCTAGATAGGCTTCCTTCAGGGATTCGCGGCTGTTGGCGGGGTCCATCTGATAGGTTTTCTTGTCCCCAGACTTGGGTGCAGAACCCAGGGCATCGCGGAAAGGTCCATAGTAAGCGGAGGCATATTTGGCGGAATAAGCCAAGATACCAACATGTTCATAGCCATTTTCATCTAAACCACGGCGAATTGCCCCAATGCGTCCGTCCATCATGTCCGAAGGTGAGACAAAATCTGCCCCAGCCGCTGCTTGGGATACTGCCATTTTGACTAAAACTTCGACGGTTTCATCATTGAGAATCACGCCGTTATCGTCAAGGATGCCATCGTGACCGTGGGTGGTAAATGGGTCCAACGCCACATCAGTGAAAATCAAAATATCTGGAGTGCGTTCTTTGATCGCGCGGACAGTCTGCTGAATTAAGCCATCGGGATTGTAGCTTTCTGTGCCGGTGTGATCTTTTTTCTCTTCAGGCACTGCCGGAAACAGCGCAATGGCTTTAATGCCTAACCCATAGCATTCTTCGATCTCAGCTAGGAGTAAATCCAAAGTACGTCGATAGGCTCCCGGCATTGATGGCACTTCAACGCGGGTATTTTCCCCTTCCATGACAAATAGGGGATAGATAAAGTCATCCACCCGTAAATGGGTTTCTTGGACTAGGCTGCGTACCGCAGGACTACGACGAAGACGACGAGGGCGATGGGTTAAACGCATGGTGATTTAGCAGATTTCAGGTGACTAAGGTGGATAGGGGATTAGATTTGACTAAAATTTAACTAAAGAAATTTTACTAAAAAAGTCGGTCAGGAAATTAGCTCAAGTAACTCAAGTAAGTTGCAGGCAAGCTACCTGAGGTTATGGCAACTGGTTTAATTTGCTTAAAAAGAAGCTTAAAAAGAATTGGACTTAAAGAATTGGCATTTAGGAGTTTGTGTTTAGGAATTGATGTTTATGGATTTGCAATGGGAAATCTTGCAATCAGAATCCTTTGCCTAAACACTGCGCACAACTAAGGGAACCAACCCCAAAAACCTCAAAAGCAATTCCCAACGGTTACCGCTGCATTGCCTCATCAGGCTTTCTATTACAAATAGCTTATTGTATCCCTAGAGGTACGCTACCGTTAAGCAACAGACCTTGATGCTTACGAAGAATCACAAAAGATTACAAATTATTACAACAGGGGTAAAATTTAGGGGTATTTCTTTGTGAATTAACCCCATGACTTATCCCCTGTGGCAGTGGCGCAATGGTGTTTTGACCTGTGAACTCTTGTCAATGTGGCCCCACGGTTTTTTTACCAGACTACACACGCCACAATTACCGGAAGTTTTACATCATCATTTCTGGAATGGTGATTCCCCTAGTGTTACTCCTAATGCTGAATTTAGCGCGTCCCACAAACATCCCAAAGTAGTCCGAGCCAAACAAGTCCACGGCAAAAGAATTATTGTCCATGCCAATCACCAGCCCCATCACCATGAAACCACCCTGCCCCAAACCAATCCCCCAGTAGGTAATTCACCAACTAACTTACCGGAAGCCGATGGAGTATGGTTAGCAGGGTCGCAGGCATATCATTCGGCATGGGTGTGTAGTGCAGATTGTGTGCCAGTGCTGTTAGGGGATGTGCGTTTGGGGCATGTGGCGGCGGTTCATGCAGGGTGGCGCGGCACCGCAGCAGGGATTGTCACCGAGGCAGTGCAGCTATTCACAAATCAGGGGAGTGATTTGGCGGATTTGCGGGTGGCGCTCGGTCCAGCAATTTCGGGGCAATGCTATCAAGTGGATCAAACTGTTGCCGATCAAGTACTGGCTACTGTGCGGCATTCCGTGGGAGTGACGGCAGATCCTGAACCAAATCGGGCGCGGCTGGACATTCGCCAAGTGCAACGACAACAACTGCAAGAATTAGGCTTAACTGAAGAACAAATTGCTATTGCGCCCCATTGCACATTTACAGATGGGGATAAATTCTTTTCCTATCGGCGGTACTGTTTGGCAACTCCCCCAGAAAATCGCGGTAAGTCAGCGGTGCAATGGTCTGGAATTGGCATCAACCACGGTAAATAGTCAGAAAACACGAACCAACTAATTACCTACCAGCCAAAACCTACCACCCAAATACCGAAGTCACCCCAGGGGCAGAGGCTCCTGCTGCTTCAGTAACTGGCTCATCAGTAATCCGGACTTCAGTACAGAAAGTTGCAGTACTATAACCACCAAAACTCTGCACCCCACTCATGCGAATTCGCACATCCGGCTCCGGAAACCAAAACCGCTCAATGGAACTCATGGTCGAATAGTCAGTGGTCAATACCAAGGCGTTATCAGCATCCACATAGTAGCGCCCTACCACAGGCACGATTTCTGCATAGCCCCGCTCCCGTAATAATCGCCCCCCTTTGGGTTCCTCGGGTTTGGCTTCGGCGGCACTGTCTGGCACTAAAGCAAATACGGTTTCGCCGGAATGGGTTTCGTCTTCTTTATCCCATGCCATAGTGCCATCCCATTTGACGTAGGCTCCCCCAATAGCTAACCCTGCATCTACTTCATGCATGGCACAGATCGCCATCACTCTGGCATCATCAGCGGGCAATGGTTCGACATAAATTTCTGACCCGCCCTGCTCGGCTCGCCGAAATGCTAAGTGATGGGTTGTACGTTGAGAGCGCCATTTACCAGCACTCATCCGAAAGAAATCCATTGCTTCCATAACCGATTGATTCCTGCCCAAATCCACGAAATTTATTTACTCTTTTGTTGACTCTAAAACTTGCCTGTCTTCCTGCACCTACTCACCAAAAAGCTCTGCTTCGCGACCGTGCCACCATTCCCCTAACTCCATGAAGTCTTGGTGAATGTCCTTCAGACGTGCCAGATATGCTTCCGAAGACAAGTGTTCTTTCTCTGCCATGAGTTTGCTCAAGCGCAGTTGCACCAATAGCCAAGGCTGACTAGCGCTGTCCGTTGCCGCAATGTATTTACCCAAATCATTAGGATTCATGTTTTTCCGACCATTTCCTGACCATGACTAGATCAACAGTTGCAGGATCTATGACTCCGCTGGCTTGGGGTTCAGTAACCGGATTTCGGAATAAAATACCGCCAAGGGCAGCTTAGCCTGATTGTCGCCAGTGTTATGTTGCACCAACAGGCGAAATCTCAGATTCTCTGAGGCAAACCAAAACCGTTCTTCTAATTTGCCTAACTCATTTTCGGTCCAAATGGTCAGTCTTTCATCTGTCCCTAGTTCATAACGTCCCTGCCCCTTGGCTTGTAACACCGTGCCAAAATTATCATTGTCTGGGTCAGGTATTAGGGCTAAAACTGTACTACCTTTAGGTTTATTCCGACTGCTTAAGCCGCCTTCCTCTTCCCAAGAAATGCTCAAAGGATAAATTACTGAAAGGTCAACTGAAGGATTAACTGGACGATTTATTTTGGGCTGGGCAGATTGGCACAAAGACACCACTGCCGGATCATCCACTGTCAGTTTTTGGACATCTAGGGTAGCCTTGCGCTGGTCGCTGGGGGGTAATCCTGGTTGAGCTTCCCCAGTGGCAGAACCCGTAGGTAATGCAACAAGGTGGTGACCGCTACGCTGCGACCGCCACCGTCCCACAGAACGCTCGAAAAATTCTTGAATAGTCATTATCTATGTGTAATTCACCTAGCGAATCTAGTTCACCGCCCAAGATTAGTCCATCGGTTTGCCTAGGGTTAGTCCTGGGGGTGAATCCTAGATTGGTTTGGCATGGATCACCCTTCAGGGTTTTGTAATGGGGGTATTTTTTAGCTATGTCTTCTAGCTATATGTTTTTAGCTGTATTGCGCCGTAATTGCGCCGTAGTTTCAAGGTAGATCAGCCGATTAAGGAATCACAGACACGTTAACGATCTTGGCTCCAGAGCGCAAAATCGACTGCATGGTGCTGTTCATTTGGCTGTAAGGTACTTTCACTTCACGGACGCTGGTGCGCACGGTGCGATCTTTGATGCTAGAACCCAATACGCCGGTAACAGAAAATACCACGGCACGGCTCTCAGAATCACTGAGGGTGTTGCTTCCAATGGAAGGCATTACAGCAGACATAGTGTTACCTCAAAAATCAAAAAAGTTGGTAAAAGTTGGCAAAAGTTAGCCAAAAATTGAGAAAACAAATAAATAAACGGGCTGATCAAAAGATGCTGATCAAAAACAGATCAGGCAGTAAACCACCTGACCTGTTTCATATTAGCAAACTTGCGCAGCTAAATTGTGGTTAGAACCTTGGGGCTAGTTTAGTGCCGTGATGCTGGCGATAACACCACCACTCTTATGAATCCGTTGATATTCATTGGAAAGCTGATCGTAGCTGACCAACAGAACTTGGTTGCTGCGACGGATTTCAGAACGATTGCGCACCACACCGGCAGCTTTGCGGTTGGTCACTTCAATCCGATAGATCCGACCTTCACGGCTGGCACCAACACCATTGGGAGTGTTGCTATCTCCTTGGAAAGCCCAACCGGTAGAACCACCGGAAGGAGCTACTACCGCAGAAGCATTACCACGAATTACCGCAGTGGTTAATACAGGCAAGTTGGCAGATACAGAGCTAGGCAGATCGCTGCCAGCAGGACCACGCAACAACTGGAACATGTGGGTAAATTCCACGGTGTTCTGATTGGTTTGGGTGGTGAAACCGCGATAGTAAGGCACGGTATCTTCGCCAAAGGCGGTCAAGTATTCGTCACTGTTGATGTAAGAATCAATCTCAGCTTCATAACCACCGGCTTCAAACAGGTCGGTATGAGACTTGAGTTCGGTGTAATCGTTGGGAGCGCGACCCAATAAATGCTTGAAGTTCAGTTCGATAAACCGCAAGGTGAAGCAGTTGTTGAAGAAGCGATTTTGATACAAACTGGACTTTGCGACCTTCCGCACAAACTCCCGCACCGTCAATTCGCCTTGTTTGAACAGGGACTCAGCACTCTTGAGCCGATCGCTGTCCAAAATGTAGGTGTTACCCAACACCTGCTTGTAGACGGCACGGATCACAACATCGGGATCTTGACCATAGTTAGCACGTACTGGAGCTTCGGTGAAAGTACTCACACCCAAACGCGCCGCTTGTGTCAGCGTCATAAAAGTATCTCCCAATTAATGACAAATAATGTTTTAAAGAAAAAAAGAAACGTTGTGTTAAAAAGTCTTAAGCTATGTATCTTTTGTGTAATATTTCGACACATCTCTCAAGGTTTTCTATATATAGATTTTGAGAGTCTATATAGATTCAATCTTCATATAACATGACAAGAATCGTTATCAAGAATTGTTAACTTTATTTGCAAGTTTGCGATAAATTTACAGGTAAATTGGCGGTGAAATCGCAGTCAGCTAAAGATTACAGTGTTGGTGTCTAGGGACAAGAGCAGATTTTTAATAATTATTTTAACAATTATCTAATAATTGCCCTGGCATACAAAACTTAATCTGTAGTGCTTTTAACTGGTTTTTAATGACTATTCTGGTACGGCAATAAATTGATTTGGGGGATCACCTTGATCAGTTAATAGCTCAAAAGGTCAAATATTATGTTTTGTAAAGGGTTTTTGACTTTTTTAATTAAATTCACTAGGGCGAAAAATGGCTTAAGTTTCTCTGGGGAATTTATGAGCTATTCGTTAATAAATCAGTAGTGAGCCAGTAAAGCGAGCCAACAATAAGCCAAAACAAAATCCCCACTGATTTGCACACTCCGTTAACCGCCAGTCTTGAGATTCTAAGAATCGACAGACCTAGGGCACAAGGGGCAAATCAATTAGGGATTTTGGGATGATTTTATGTAAAATTGAGATTTATGCTTTCAAGCTGGTTGAGCCAGCAAGCCTAAAACTGAATCAGTTTCGTCAATTCCTTAGCGCTTGCGGGGTACGAGGTTTTCGTAGTCCAAGTTCAAGGGAGAGACAATCGGATCATTAGCAACACGCACACTGATGGAGCGTGCCATATTGAGGAACAATGCAGGATCGCCATTTCTGGGGGTGCGATCTTGGGGAACGTAAGAACGAACCGTAGACTGCCAAATAATTTGAGGGAAGCCCAATTGTGCCCGGTGGTAGGCATCGTAACGGGGGGTTTTGAGGTTGAACGGTACATCACCGGTGGTGCGCTGGGGCAATACCCGACGGCGTTGGTAAGGCACGGTGTTGTCACCAAAGTTGCTGATATACTCCTCGGTATTGATCAAAGCATCAATAAATGCTTCATAGCCTTTGGTGGCAATTACGATGGACCAGGTGATTTTTTCCCGTTCGCTGTAGACATCGCGACCCAAGAAGCGTTGCACTAGGAGTTCAACGACACGATAGTTGCTATTGGTGTCGTAGTTGCGGCGACGGAACACGTCAGACACTGCCAAACCACGCACAAATTGACGTACCGAAATTTGACCAAACTTTAGTTGGGATTCCAGTACTTTTTGGCGGCTGCTGTCTAGGATTTGGTGTTCGCTGAAAATCTGGCGATAGGCTGCCCAGATAATCTCTTCCTTCTCTAAGGGTGAAGGGGAATCATCGGTCGTATAAATCTTTGGCTGCTCTTCGTTGCCAACTTCATAACCAGCTACGCGCTGATTCTGACTTTTGGGCGAATAGCTAAGTAAAGGAATAGCCACGTTAAAATCTCCGAAAATGATCTTATCGAAAAGTTCTAAAAAAACTTACTCTCAAATTTACATCAAGTTATGCGCAATTGACAGAAGCCCTTTGGGGTAAAGGGTAATACTTTACAAACCATTACAATTAGCTCAAATCAAGCACCTGATGAGATTTTCTCTGGCTGAGGGGGATGGATTGCCCTGTTAATTTGGTGATGTTCAGCAGCAATGTTAATCCGTGATGTTTCCATGCTACCTAAATGGGATAGTCCATCAACAAATCATGGGCATCACTGCAAATCTGACTATCCCTAAGATTGTAATTATGTTAAGAATTTATGGGTATTGTAAAGAAAGGTAAAGCATAATAGATTAATTGATCTGCTTTGCCCTCTAAGTTTGTCCTTTGAGTTTGCTCTCTGATTTCTGATGCGAATTTAAACTTTCAATTTCCTATTTGTTCTGTCCTTATTCTGTCCTCTTATTTTGCCTATTAATTTGCTGCCCCATGACTAGATCATGACCATCTCATGACTAGCCTTAGCTGCTTGGTTCTGAGTTATTGGGCTTTGGGTAGTTATTGTTACTTAATTTTCGGTTTTGTCAGATGATCAAGGGTTTTCTCACCCCAAATCTGCAACTTATTCGCCTGTATTAGATAGTCCTAGCAAGTTACCGCCCATGATCGAACAAGACACACGACAGTTTTTATTTGCCGATCAAACATGGTTTTGGCGAGGGCAATCAATTGGTTATGTTCACAGTGATCCCCACCGTGATGAGTCAAAAAATCTAGAATCCCCTGCTGACGATGGTACGAAGCCTCCTTTAGTTTTGATTCACGGCTTTGGGGCATCGGTGGGGCATTGGCGGAAAAATATTCCCGTTTTGTCCCAATATCGTCGGGTCTATGCGCTGGACTTGTTGGGGTTCGGGAAATCCAGTAAGCCTGCTCCCGATACTTTGGGTTATACGTTTGAAACTTGGGGGCAACAGGTAGCAGATTTTATTACCCAAGTGGTGGGCGAACCAGCCATTGTCATTGGTAACTCCATCGGTGCAGTGGTGGCAATGCAGGCGGCAGTTTTAGCTCCTGATTCGGTCACGGAAACGGTTTTGATTAATTGCTCCCTGCGACTGTTGCAAGAAAAAAAGCAGCTTACTTTGCCTTGGTATCGACGGGAAGGGGCGCGGTTACTGCAACGACTATTGGGGGTTAAGTCCGTGGCGCAGTTCTTTTTTAATCAAGTGCGGCAACCCAAAACCGTCCGCCGGATCTTGCAGCAAGCCTATATTGATCACAGTGCAGTAGACGATCAACTAATTGAAATGCTGCTTGCCCCTGCCCAAGATCCCGCCGCAGTGGATGTGTTCATGGCTTTTGTGCGTTATTCCCAAGGTCCCACCCCTGAGGATTTATTATCGGTCTTGCCCTGTCGCACTCAAGTTATCTGGGGGGAAGAAGATCCTTGGGAACCCCTGCGCCTAGGGTATGAGTTAGCCACTTTTCCCTGTGTGAAATCTTTTATCACCGTCCCTAAAGCTGGGCATTGTCCCCAAGACGAAAACCCTGACGCAGTGAATCAAATTCTGATCCAACAGCTTCACTTGAAGGGCGATTAACCAAGCGGATTGACTTTGGCAGTAAGCAAATAAAGTGAACAATGTTAAGATAAAGACATACAGAGTACGCCTTAAACACGTACAACTATTAGCATTAACACTTTATCAATCTGAAAAAGTAGATTTTTTCCATCCTGTCAGTGAACTGTAAACAGTTGGAATCAGCGCCATAGTCTTCACTACCCCAACAATGGATATTGCTTCTGAACTGATTGTCCTTGCCTTTTTGGTATTGATTAATGCTTTTTTTGCCGCAGCAGAGATTGCCTTAGTTTCTATCAATGACGTGCGGATCAAAACCCTGGCTGAGCGTGGTGATCGACGGGCAAGGCTGGTAATGCGGATCACCTCAGACAGCACCAGATTTTTAGCGACAATCCAAGTGGGGGTGACCCTTGCGGGTTTCTTTAGCTCAGCTACAGCGGTCACTAAATTGGGGGAACCAATGGCAAGTTTGCTCACCCCTTGGATGGGAGCACAGTCGGCGGCTCCGGTGGCGTTCGTGATTGTGACCACGATCATGGCATTGGTAATGCTGATTTTAGGGGAATTAGTGCCGAAACGCATCGCTCTCCATTATGCCGAAGATATTGCCTTACTTTCGGTTCAACCGATCTATTGGCTGAGTAAATTAACTGCGCCCCTAGTGATTTTCTTGAGTGAAGTGACTAGTCTGATTTTGCGTTTAACGGGAACGGCTTCAGGAATTAATGACGAAGTAGCCAGCGTCGATGAAATCAAAGCTTTGGTTGATGCGGCAAGAATGGGAGGTTCCGTTGGAGAACAGGAACGACGCATTATTTATGGTGCAGTGGAACTGAATCACATTCCGGCTAGGGCGATTATGGTGCCTCGGGTGCAAATTCAATTCCTCAAAGCAACTACTTCTCTCGAAGAAGCTCGCCAATTAGTTGCCGAAAATGCCCACACTCGTTTGCCAGTGTGTGACGATGATCTAGACAATATTATTGGCATTCTCCATGTCAAAGATTTAGTTCGTCCCATGCACGAATTACAGCAATATCCGCCAACATTACGACAGTTATTACGTCCTGCCCAATATGTTTCAGAACATCAGTCCGCAGCGGAATTACTTCGGGAAATGCAAAAGAAACGCCTCCATATTGTCATCGTTCAGGATGAATTTGGTGGTACCGCAGGGTTATTAACTTTAGAAGATGTCCTAGAGGAATTAGTCGGCGAGATTCGGGATGAATATGATGCAGATGAAGAAAGGGAATTTGAACGCCGCAGCGAACATGAATGGATTTTTAAAATTCGTGCCAGCATCGCCACAGTAAACAATGAAGTAAATGTCCAATTACCTCGTGATGAAGCCGCTACCCTTGCGGGTTTATTTATCGAAGATCACCAGCAACCACCTAAAGCTGGCGATACTATGACCATTGGCGATATCACCCTCGAAGTTCTGGAAGGAGGACAAAGAGTACTGGTTTCTCGCGCTACTAAAACTAGAGAAAAGGAACTTTGGTGATTTTCGATGGTGATTTTCGGTAATTAGGGATATGGTTCCATTTATCCCTAATTAATTCACAGCACTTAATTCACAGCACCAGTTCATCCAATTACATCAGACCATTAAGCGATAGAGTCAATTTCTGAAGCGATTTATCAATTACATTCTCATCAATTCCTAGTTAGGTCATTATCTGGTCTCACTCCAGATTAATTTATAGTCTACTGGTTCCCCGCTAGGTCCACCGACCCAAATCCGATATTTGCCTGATGTCCATTCCCCAGCCAAAACAAATTTTGAACCAACCTTGCAACGATCCGTATCAGGTCCAGTAATTCTTACAGTGATCTGACTGCTAGACTCCACCTGTAACCGCAAAAAACCAAAAGGACGGAGCAATTCAACTTCATGCTTAGGGGACACTGCGATACTAGAATCACATTTAAAACTACCACCGGATCTACCTGCATAGGTTTTAGGATCGGGGGTGAACTTGGGGCTGAGGCTAATGTCTTGTGCTCGTAGTGGCTCAGCCCCCATTGCTACAGTGCCTGCTATGACACTGCCTAGAACCACACAGGAAAATATTTCTGTGGCTCTCTGAAATCTTTGGCGTAATTGTTCGCCTATGGAGTGATTTGCTCTGATCTGCCTATTCATAGTTATTGACCCATCTACAGTTGATTGATTTACTCTAAAGTTTAGGTGTGGCAATAATCAAGCGTTGTACCAAGTCATTGCCTTGGACAAGATCCCAACAATGGCGACAAAACATTGTGGCTCAACCCGATATGGCACCTTTGTAAATCATTGATCGAGATTGACTGCGGATAGTTCCATCATTACGTCCCAAGATCCACTGGTTTTACTAGTTCTGAGAACCTTCACTGATTGACAAGGTGTATTCAAAAGAGGTTTGGGCTTTTTTGCTGCCTACCCACACGCTGTATTTTCCTCTGGGGAATCTCCCTGTTACATAGGGGTTTAGATTAATTTCATTATCACCACAAACCACAAAACTACCTGGACCTTTAATTAACAAGGTGGCATCGTCATTTAGTCTTTTGCCTTCAACCAAAAAGGTCAACTGCTGGAAATCATCTTTCAACTCAATAGTATAGGCAGGCTCCTTGTTGGCAAAACCACGACAGTTTTTCCCCTTAGACAAATTGGCTAAACTTTCATTGCCACTCGTTTTATTTTCCAACTTTTGGGGGTCGGGACGAAAACCAGAAGATAAAACGATTGTCTGATCATTGGCATTGGCTTCTAACACTGGAGCAATCAGCCCCACCGCCCAAGGCAGCCCCATCACCGGCAGTAACACCGCCCATAGCAGCGCTTTTGTTAACGATGGTTGATTTTGTCCTTGGCGTAAATCTGTTACAAATTTCATGTTCGGTTCCCTCAACCAGTCACTATTTAAGAGCAAAATTATTTAAGAGCGAAATTCAAGATCAAAACTTGGAATCAAATCTGAGGAGCCGGATTTACCATCAAGTATGATCAAACATTCCTAGTTAGCTCCCTCTGACTATTACAGACGCTACTATGGCTGATAAAGTTTCACTAATATCTAATAGTTTCAATAGTTCCAATGGTTTTAATAACTAGATTTTAATGATTAGTCATAACTAGTCTGGATTAGTTCCATTCGTCAAACCAGTTAGCACGTCAACCGCTAGGGCAAGTCTTGCTTTAACGGCAACTTCTGGCTCTTGGTCAATCAAAGAATTTAACTCCTGACCCATTGAGGTAAGTAATTCTGTTTTAGCGGTGTATCGGTCAGGATCTTCCTCATCGGTTGCCACTGCCTGAGCTAGTAATTGTAAACCCACCACCACAGCGTAACGGACCACCCATTCTTCATCATGCAGACCATGCCGCAAAGTAGCAAAAGCTTGGCACTGGGCTTCATAGCGCTCCGATACGGCAATTTCTGCCCAATGTAAGGCACCGATCCCCTTTGCTGCCGCTCGGCGCACACTTAAAGCAAAATCTTCTCGCAAAGCCTGCAACAGAGTATTTAATCCACGAGGATCGCCGATCAAAGCAATGGCTCTAATTGCCCACGCCCGCGCACTGTAGTTATGTCCATCGAGTTTTTCTAACAGCGGTGCTACGGCTATTTTCCCCAACTTGACCAAGCCATCTACTGCTGCCACTGCCGCCCCAGGGTTGTTATAGGATAAAGCCTCAATTAGTGCGCCAATGCCGCCAACTAATTTTTGATCCGCAAGGTTTTGGACGGCTTGGGCTAATTTAGGGGCAGATGCCGCTTGTTCAATGTCTCGCAATAAACTATGGAGCAGGGCTTCAGATGCTTCATCAATCACTGAGGGGGACAAGCTTACATCAGATGTGGAATTAACCATAGGATTAGTCATAGGATGAGGAGTTTGTTGATTTTGCGTGAGGGAATCTTTTTAGGAGTTTTGCAAGATTTTTACGGTGATTTTACAATGCAGCGCCGCAATCACTGGGTCAAAGCCACTTATAGAAGTCACTTCTAAAAGCCACTTATAACAAATCATCCATCACTGCCATAACTTCCCTAGCTCCGGCACTGAGATAACTATCTCCATCGTGATTATGGACTTGTTTTTCTAGTAAACCTTTCAAGGAAATTAATTTTAGGCTGTTTTCGGCTAAGGTCTTCGCAATTGGTTGGGCAGCAGCTAAATAACCAATAGCCCCTAAGTCTCCTAAAACCGTCCGCCGTAGTTGTAAGTCCTTATGGGACAAAGCATTGATTAATTTGTCACCGTAACTAGTATCCCCAGTTAACTGATACATAGCTCGCCATGCCGAACACTGCACCCGACCTACGGGATGGTTCACAAATTTTGCCACAGCAGGGATGGCATCTTTTGCCCCCAAGGTTCCTAAAGCTTCCAAAATTGCATCATAGGGTTCCGTCAGCGGTTGTCCCGAAGGCAAACTGCTAGCTTCAGGAATTTGTAATCGTTCGAGCAAGGTGGGCACACAGGACAAGTCACCAAGCATTTCCAGAGACTGCGCTGCCGCTTCCCGCACGTAATAATCACTGCAATGTAAACACTCAATTAATGGTGGCACTGCCCGACGGTCTCCTAATTTGCCGAGGGCACGGCTGGCATTACGCCGCAAAGGATAGCCGCCAGCTTCGGTACGATCATCTTCATCTTCTAAGGCAGCAATCAAACCATCCACTGCCTCCGGCGTATTAATCCGAAATCTGCCTAACCACCAAGCCGCATAAAACCGTAACCCTGTATCCTCGCTGTGCAAATTAGTAATAGCTTGCTCAACGGTTAACTGTTCACCCTGCATAATCTTCCTGTTTGCAAATTCTTACTGCTGTTAATCCTAGTCAATTAAAACAAAACTAATCCAGATCAAATAGTCCAGACAAAAACTAGCCCCCTAAGAATCATTACATATGATCCTTTAGGGGGCATGTTCATCCTATGCGTGGTGCAAAAATTAGTTATTTATTCCTAAAATCTTGCGAACCACGACAAAGTTATGTTTAAAACTAGCTCAAAGCGTTGATAGCGTAGTCGATGTAGGAGTTGGCTTCGGTACCAGCATCGCCAGTTACGCCGTGGTTAGCCTTCACATACTTCAAAGCTTCAACATACCAGCTAGGAGACAAGTCAAAGGTGCGGTTGATTTCAGCCAAACCAGCGATGAGGTACTCATCGATAGGACCGGTGCCACCAGCAACCAAGCAGTAGCTGACCATACGGATGTAGTAGCCGATGTCACGAACGCACTTGTCCTTACCACGTTGGTCAGCAGCGAAGTTGGCACCGCTGGTGGAGGTGGTGTAAGGGAACTTTTGGTACACTGCATTGGCAGCGCCAGAAGCCAAGCTGTCAGCCTTAGAAGCCAAAGCCTTAGCAGCTTCCAAGCTACCAGCGGCTTGACGTAAACGACCAAAAGCTACTTGCAATTCAGCGGAACCCAAGAAACGACCTTGAGAATCGGCGGCGGCTACGGCTTCGGTTAAAGGGGTTTTCATAGTCGGATTTTCTCCCAAATATATTTTTTGAAACTTGTTGAAAGTCGAAAGATAGTTCTAAGGAAGGCACAGCAAGCTTAATGTCACTTCGTATGTGTGACACAACTGCTTTTCGCTTTGCTTGTTAAGTTAACTTGTAAGTTAAAAATTTAAGCTACAGGAATACTTCTGATGTAGCTCAAGGCAAAACTAGGCAACAGCAGCAGCAGCGCGGTCAAAGTAGCCAGCAACTTCAGCTACGATAGCGCTACAATCGCCACGGGTGATACCGTTGGTGTCGTTAACGATAGCGATGGCGGTTTCCTTCATCTTTTGCACGCCAGCAGCTACGGAAGCACCAGGTACGCCCAAAGCTTGGTAGGTTTCGCGCAAGCCGTTCAAGCAACGATCATCCAATACACTGGAATCACCGGCGAAGATAGCGTAGGTTACATAACGCAAGATGATTTCCATGTCGCGCAAGCAAGCTGCCATACGACGGTTGGTGTAAGCATTACCACCAGGAGCGATCAACTGAGGCTGTTCTGCGAACAAAGCACGAGCAGCGCTAGCGACGATGGCAGAAGCACTACCGCTGATGCGGTTTACGGCATCAATGCGCTTGAGGCCTTCACGGACAACTCCAGACAAAGCATCAATTTCAGAAGCGCTAACAAACTGACCTCTTGCGTCGGCCTGAGCAACCACTTTGGCGAATGCATCTAGCATGATCCAATTCTCCTATTGTCTTTTTTAGATAGATTTGTTTAAAAGAGCAAGTTTAATGTGAGGCTTTCGTTTTTATGCGAGTGGGCCCCGAGTCGCACATCTATAAAAGAGTGATGTGAAACTAAAAAGTCAGAATAGCACTAAAAAACACCGATGTTAAAAGACTAAATCCTTATAAAAGCATTAAGTTTTTTGTCATTTTAGTATGTTTAGCGCGTCTTTCTTCGGACTCGCAGGAAACTACTTGCGCTCCTAGAAAATTTATACAGTGTCAATGGTTACAGTGTGCTGAAATGTTCTTAGAACTTGGCATTTCTTTACATAAGTTAATCTTGCCTTTGAGGGTTTTAATTTGTTTAAGATCACACTAGCTGGCTGATGGATTGTCCAGAGCGGCTTTATGGCTTTGTTGCCCGATGGTCTACCCATAACATTTAGGGTGAAGTGATGAGATTTATTGCAGGGAATTTCTACCACTGACACTGTTTGTTATGAATTTTCTTTGCTCTTGTTGGATGTTAGTTGCGTTAAATTACTCTGTGTGAAGCGCCACAAATTGAGTATTAATACTTATTTTGGTTTGATATTGATTTAGGATCGGATTTTGGAATTAAATTTTTTCAATCAAAAATTTTTTCAATCAATTTTCTGAATTTAAGTTTTTGGCTAAATCTGCCAACGAAATCTTTAAACTCAAATTGCCAAATCAAATTGCCAACTAAGTTCTCTAACTCTACACCTCAATTGATAATCAAGGCAATGGCACTTAAATTTATGAAGGAATCTATGAAAGGATTTATGAAGGAAGTTCTCCTTGGCGCAGCAGTTTGATCAGAGCCATGTGCCGCTGGAGATCTGATTGGACTTGCTTATGGAAACTTGAGTCTTGACCTTTTAAACCAACTAAGGCGTAGAGGCGCACGGCTCCGGCACGACCTTTAAGGCTATGTTCTCCATGATCAATGACTTCTACTTCGTCCTTGACAACTCTATATAGAGCTTCGGTGATGACAATATCTGTATTGAGTTCTTTAGTCATCCCTTCGACGCGGCTGGCAACGTTGACGGTATCGCCAATTACAGCATATTCCAGGCGACGGGGGGAACCAATATTACCGACGGTTACTTCGCCGTAGTTGATGCCGATGCCATTAGAGAATGGAATTTTGTTGTTTTGTTGCCATTCAGTACGAAGTTTAATTAGAGCTTGACGCATGGCAAGGGCGGCATTAATCGCATTCATTGCGTCTTCTTTTTCACCTCGGGAAATTGGCGAACCAAATTCCGCCATGATGGCATCACCAATGTATTTATCAATGGTACCTTGGTAATCCAAAATCACGTCTACCATGGCGGATAAATATTCATTGAGTTGTTTGATCAGCAGTTTGGCAGGAAGTCGGCTGGAAAGGGTGGTAAAACCGCGAATGTCCGAAAATAACACGGCGGCTTTGATGACTTTTCCTTCTAATAGATTGCGATAGTCTTCCGGTTGGTTGATGATTTCGTTAACAATGGGTCCGGCTACATAACGTTCTAGGGCAAGACGGAGGTGGCGTTTGTCTAATTGAGAAGTCATCGTGCCCGTTGTGAGTAGAATCATGCCCTGTAGTAGCATCAGACTAATGGGTAGAACTACTGGTAAAGCGAAGGATAGATAGATGAAACTGACGTAACCGGCAGCATACCAAATCACAGATAAGATCAGAGCGGCGCTAAATTGCCAAAGGGGACGTTGTAATAGAACTAATCCAATGCCGCACAGAATCGCTAATACAACGACTAAAATACTACGTTCAATGCTATGGGATTCCCATTCGTAAATGGTGCGATTTTCCATCAAGCTGGCTAGGGCGTTGGCGTGGATTTCAATGCCGGGCATTTGTCCTAATGGAAAAGGTTTAATATCGTTTTTGGATGCTGCCGTAGCACCAACTAAAACTATTTTATCTTTGAAGAATTGACCATTTTTAATGATGTCATTGCGCCAATTCTCTGGATCAATGACGTAGTAAAAGGGCACCTGTTGATTAGCCATTGACCAGGTTTGATCACCACCATAGAAATAGATTAAGTTCCCTCTTGGTTTGGGATAGTTAATTTTGGCAGATTTGAGAATGGTTTGGGAAAATGTGGGTAAGGGACGTAAATCCAGATCCTGGGGCAGCGTAACTTGCCATTTGCGGATTGTGCCGTCTATGTCAGGGGTGAAGTTAATCAGACCAAGGGAAGCTTCGCTAATCTTATAAATATCTTCAGGGGTGGCTAACTGCAAAACACTGCTTTCGCCAATGGTGGATTGCTCATAACTGGCGGCAATGATTATTCGATCACCATATTTTTTAATGGTTTGTTGCATAGCTTGATCATCTTTGGTTCCGTGGGAACTAGGAGACACAAAGAGAATATCTAGAGCGATTACTTTCGCCCCAGCTTTGAGGATTTTCTCGATGGCTTGACTATAAACGACTCTTTTCCAAGGTTCATAACGGAATGGCTCAAGGTAAGGATATTTCTTGGGATCATAGAATGCCCCTTGTTGGAGGGAGGAGTCATCAATTGCCAAAATTACAATTTCGGGCGGTGGCTTGACTTTGCCGCGCATCATGAAGAAGAGGGATTGAGCTTGACGTTCTAATCTTTTTACCTCTTGGGGAGAGGTATAAGTGAGCCAACCAAACAGAATTGGTGTGATGCTAATGACTGTCATGCCAATCACTTGGGGTTTGAGGCGTTTGCTGCCTTCTTTACGTCGTTTTTGAATGATGTTTGAGAACCATGTTTTACTGTCGCTAAGTTTTTTTTGCCACTGAGATTGACTCATGGGATGCTCCTAGATTAGTTCTAGATTTTGGTCATGGCGCATTAATGCCATAGTGTAGCGTTATTTTGGAAGATGGACTGTAAAGGATTCCTAAAAATAATTAGCACACAGTTGACGCTTAAGGTAATCTGTCAAAAAATGGTACGACTGGCAAGGAAGATATTTTCTTGATGGTTGTCAAAATATATTGGTATTTGTTCTCAAATATATCAAGGTTGGATTCACTATAGAAAGGATATAAAATGTGGATCTCTCAGATTCTTTCTATAATTTATCACTGATACAATAGTGACGATTTGGCACGGCGCACTTTAGTTTATTCCACTAATGACTATGCAAGCAGGTTATGTCTTACGACAACGATATAAAATTCTTCAACAGCTTAGTAGTGGCGGGTTTGGGGTGACTTATCTGGCAGAGGATCAGGATCGCCCCAATCAGCCGCAGTGTGTGGTTAAACATTTACAGGTAGATTTCAGTAATTATGCATCGTCTACACCGGAACAGAAAGCCGCAACTTTGCAGGTAGCAAGGCGTTTGTTTGAGGCTGAGGCAGCAACTTTAGATAAGTTGGGGCAAAATCATCAACAGATCCCGACACTATTTGCCCATTTTGTCGAAAGTGAAGAGTTCTATTTGGTGCAATATTTTGTTGAAGGCTATACCTTAGATCAGGAAATTGGCGGGGGAATTAGGCATTCTGAGTCTCAGGTAAGAAGTTTACTAATCGAGATTTTGGAGGTGTTAGCGTTTGTCCATGAGCAAGGGGTAATTCACCGCGATCTCAAGCCTGCTAATATCATGCGACGCACTAGTGATCAAAAAATTGTCCTGATTGACTTTGGGGCGGTCAAACAAATTAAAGGGACGTTGACGGTCAATCCCCAAGGTCAGGCTAGTTCGACAATTTCCATTGGTACCCCTGGTTATACTGCCCCAGAGCAGGCAGCGGGTCAGCCCCTTTATGCCAGTGATGTTTATGCGGTTGGTGCAATGGCGATTCAGGCTTTGACGGGGATGCATCCGAATCAGTTGGGGGTTACGTCGGATTTAGAAATTGCATGGCGGTCTCAGGTACAGGTTAGTCCTAGATTTGGCGCAATTTTGCAAAGGATGATCTGCTATCACTTCAGGGATCGCTATGGTACGGCTGGGGATGTTTTAACGGCTTTGCGGGGTTTGAGTCAGCCTGTGGCGCAAAGTGTGACTCGTCCTGTGGTGCGGCAAAAAGCAACGTCTCTGGTCAATCCTATGGTAACTAATCGTTCCCGTGGGGATTTTCTCAAATGGCTGGGCTGGGGTAGTGCTGGTTTTATGGGGGTGCTCTTATTCAATCGTGGTTTTACTAAATCTGAACCTAGTGGCTTAAAACCAGAAGTTCCTCCAGTGAATCCTCCTACAAGTTTACCATCTACCCCAACGCCAAAACCCACGCCATCATTCCGTAACTTTACGATTAGCTTACCGAATAAGCAGAGTATGCCAATGATCGCGGTGCAGGGCGGGACGTTTATGATTGGCTCTCCTAAAGGTGTAGGGAGTGACAATGAACAGCCACAAACACAAATCACTCTTTCTGATTTCTACATGAGTCAATATGAGGTGACTAATGCCCAGTGGTTTGCGTTGATGGGAGATTATGAGGGGAATAGAGAAAAAAACTATTTAGGTAGTCCTCCTTCAACATTTAGAGAAAGATATGCTGTGCTGGATAGTATATTTAAAGGAAATGATAAGCCGATAGTTGTAGTAAATTGGAATGATGCGAAGGAGTATTGTCTACGTTTGAGTCAGGTAATTGGTAAGCAGTGTCGCCTACCAACTGAAGCGGAATGGGAGTATGCAGCGAGAGGAGGTAACCAGACTAAAGGCTATATCTATGCAGGCAGTAATAAGTTAGATGAAGTAGGCTGGTATGAGCAAAACTCGGGATATGTCACACGCCCTGTGGGAAAAAACAAATCTAATGAAATTGGTTTGTATGATATGAGCGGTAACATTTGGGAATGGTGTGAGGATGTATGGCATGATAACTATCAGGGTATACCAAATGACGGCTCAGCATGGTTGAGTGGTGGTGACCAAAGCAAACACATTATACGTGGTGGATCATGGGGAGATAGTATCATTGCTTGTCGTTCAGCATTTCGTGGCAGGAGTGACTCAGGGGAGTGGAACAACATAATTGGCTTTCGTGTCGTTATTGAATCCAACGACTCCCTGTAATACCTATTATAGAAGATTAAAATCTCCAATTCCCTGAAACAAATCACCAATCTAACCCCTAACTTCCAATTCACTCCCCCAAGGCGTAGCATAGTCCTGTAAACACTGCAACAAACCTGACTGTACTTCCCCACGAATATCAATCTCACTGAAACCCAAATAAATCCGTTCTGCCACCCGCGCTAGTAAATCATTCAATAGGCGCTGTAACCGTTCGTGATCCTGTTGCTGTGCCTGATCCGCTGTCCATAGGGAACCATCCCAACTATGACGCAACACCGCCGCCCCATAAAGTTCCGTTGCACCGCCAATCTGCCATAATGGCGAACCAACATCAAGCCAAACATGCCAACGGTGGGAAAGTTGACTCATCCGATATTGATAAATCGTCGCAATCACTACTCCAGCACTTTCATCAGGAATTGACTGTTTTTGATAGGGATTCGCCGTCACCGTTCCCTGTTGCAACATGATCATAAACTCCTGACGAATCATCTCTTCAGTCCATTGCAACCGATAGCCCATCTGCCAATGGGATTGAGCCGTTTCAATTAATGCTTGTAAAGCCGCTACCGTTTCTGGCAAAGGATTCCGAGGATGATAAAACTGTCGTATCCCTCGATCCAAAAAGATTAAAGGAGAAATCTGCGGCGACTGTTCGCTAATCCATTGGCGAATCTGATTATAGGCATTGGTCACCCTAGAACCAAACCGATTCCATTGATTATAGGTTTCCGGTGGTAATAACTGGGGCTTGTCAGGATGAGGCGCAAAACAATGATCCGCCAACATTCCAGCCCGTACTGGATCAATCACATCGGTCAAAGTGCAGAGCATTTCCGCCACTGCATCCCGCCGCAAATCCAATCCTAAATGGGGATATGTCAACGCCAATAACGCCAACAATGCCCGCACTTCCCCATAGAAAATCAAAGGACGATTATCCTTCAGTAAACGAGTGGGAATTTGCCGCCGGCGTAACATTTCTAATAGAGCATAATTCCCAATAGGATCAATCCCAGGGGCAATAATCGCGATTTCATGGGGGGCAATCTCTCCTGTATTCACTACTTCCGTAATTACTTGGACAATTTGCCGCAGTAATTCCGAACGAGAATCTGTATTGACACTAATTAAATCCGGCAGCGGTTCAGGTAATTCTTGGGAACTGTAGGTAATTGCATTGGTGAGGGTATAACTGTAATTTTGCGCCAGAGTCGGCACAATAGTAGGCAGAAATTCATAGCTGGAACGGCGATAAATTTCCCCCCAGGCACTAGGATCAGCGGCAAGCACGGGATCGGCTCCCAATCCTAAACGCACCATCCCATGGGGATTAAATGTAACTAAACTAGAAGCTTGATCGGCAATCAGAATCTGGCAAACTTGGGCAATAATCGCAGGCATTTCGTCGGCATTGTCCACCACTACATAGCGATATTGGCGGCATAACTGCTGCTGATAAATCGGATCATGGAGCAAATGCTGCCCAAATAAATCCGTAATAATGCCATAACTCAACAGTCCATTTTGCCAGCAGAAATCCCGCCATTGTGCCAGCGCCTGACTGATCACCTGCCATGTTTCCGGTGCTAGTTCCGTTTCTAACCCCTTTTGCAGCCGTGCCAAAATTTCTGTCAGCGACAGCGAACTATAGGAACCCAGCAAGAACCAATCCAATAACCGCCGCACTAATTTTTCAGGATGCACCCCCTGCCAATACAATGCCCCACTGGTCAGTAAATCCCCCCAACAAAATTTTGCTAAGGTCTGCTCGTTTTCAATCCGTAAAATCATCGGCATCACTGCCTTGAGGGGCAACCGTTGTAACAGCAGCGACCAATAAAGTTCTACCTGATCCCGACAAAAACTTAAGGGCGTTGTGGTAGTGACACTATGACGACCTTCGGTAAGGCTCAACAGTTGGCGATCCCATTGTTGGCGGTGGTCCGAGTCGGTAGTAAAAACTAAAATCTGATCCCCCAGCCGATCCGTCGGAGCATCAGCCAGCCATTGACAAGTTTGGTATAGGGTTTGGGTGGTTTTGCCACTGCGGGTATAACCTTCAATCCAGCGGTGGGTGGGCATAGGGTGTAACGGTGCGGCGATAGGATTTATGCAGTGATTTTATGTAGTGAGTTTATTTAGTGGTCAATCCCCCAGCTAACCATAATGAAAGGGTTTAGGTAAAGGATCACTAATTATGTTTGTAGTTTTGTATACTTGAAGTGCAAACAATTGTGACTAATCCTTAATACGTTAAGCCTAGTCCGATCAACCCCTCCCTCAATTTGCCATTTTGAATTAACTGTTAATTAATTTTCAATCAACTCTCCATTAACTCAAAGCAATTTCTCTAGATTATTTTATCTAGCTGTTTATTTTAGCCTAGTTAATCTCCCCAGTTAGCCCAAAAGGTAACTAAATTTTCTTTATTAAGTCAGCAAACGGTAAACAAATAACGTGAGTCAGCATCCTCTACAGCAACTGCATCGTTATGATGTCCTGCAAATCCAGCAGTATTATGGTGGTCGTCCTTGGTTAATTTTGTCCCGACTTTGGCAGATTTTTTATCTGAGTTTTGGTTTAGCTTTGGGCTTTCTTTGGGATGCCCTCAAGGATATTGTCACGGGGCGCAAAAACGACCAACCCCAACGGGCTGAACAACTCCGCCAAGTGATCACTGCTCTTGGTCCCACATATATCAAAGTTGGTCAGGCTTTATCGACTCGCCCCGATTTGGTGCGGCGGGATTTTCTCGAAGAATTGACCAAACTACAGGATCAACTGCCCCCCTTCAGTAATGACATTGCATGGCAGACGATCCAAACTGAACTCGGTAAAAGCCATCAGGAAATTTACGCGGAAATGTCACCGCAACCCGTTGCCGCCGCCAGTTTAGGACAGGTTTATAAAGCCAAACTGTCCACCGGAGAAGTGGTTGCTGTTAAGGTACAGCGTCCGAACTTGGTTCCCATTTTGACCTTGGACTTATACATTTTGCGTTGGGTTGCGATCCACTTTGCGCCATTGCTGCCCTTAAATTTAGGGAACAGTCTAGAAGCCATTGTGGAAGAGTTTGGGCATAAGCTGTTTGAAGAAATTGATTACAGTAACGAAGCCACTAATGCCGAACGGTTCGCTGGCTATTTTCGCGATGATCCCCACGTCAAAATTCCTGCTATTTACCGCCAATACAGTACTCGCCGCGTCCTGACATTGGAATGGATTGATGGCATTAAATTAAACGAAGTGGAACAAATCCAAGCCGCTGGTTTAAACAATGATTCCCTAGTTCGCATTGGGGTCATGTCAGGATTACGGCAATTATTAGAATTTGGTTTCTTCCATGCCGATCCCCATCCGGGTAATTTATTCGCCACCTATGATGGGCGCATGGCTTACATTGACTTTGGCATGATGGATCAGCTAGACATCAACACCAAAGAGCAATTGGTTGATTCAGTTGTCCATTTGATCAATAAAGATTACGAACAACTGGGACAAGATTACATCAAGTTGGGTTTCCTACAGCCAGGGATTAATATGACTCCCATTGTCCAAGCCCTAGAGATGGTTTTGGGGGACATTATGTCTGAGAAAGTGAAGGATTTTAACTTCAAAGTCGTGACAGATCGCTTCTCTCAGGTGATGTATGACTATCCCTTCTGTTTGCCTGCTAAGTTCGCGCTAATCATTCGTTCTGTCATTACCCAAGAAGGGGTTGCCCTCAGTCTTGATCCCGAATTTCGGATTGTGCAAGTTGCCTATCCTTACATTGCGCGGCGGTTGCTGACTGACGAATCCCAAAGCCTACGGCAGCGACTGTTAGAGGTGCTATTCAAAAATGGTAAATTCCAATGGTCACGGCTGGAGAATTTGCTAACTATTGCGAAATCTGATGGTCAATTTGACATCGTGCCCACCGCAAGTATGGGCTTACAATTCCTCATGTCCAAAGATGGCGAATTTCTGCGGCGACGGATTTTATTGGCACTGACAGAAGACAATCGCCTCCATGTGGAAGAAGTACAGCGCCTCTGGCAATTGGTCAAGGTTGATGTACAACCCGCTAAATTGTGGGATGCCGCAGTGGTCAATGTCCGTAATGCTTTACCCTCAGCCATTGCCGCTGCGATTCCGTTCGCTTTTGCCCAAAATTTGACTCAAAACCTGACCCAAGGCTTAGTTCAGAATCTCGCCCAGAATGTTGCTCAGAGTTCAGCCAAACTATAGCTAAACTTCTAGCTGAAATTTAGTCCAAAACCACCAAGGTTAAAACAACTATGAAACAACGGGGTTCCCTAATTGTACTGGGGCTGTGTATAGCGTGTTTGGTGATTGTGGCGTTTTTGTCTCCCGCAGCGGATTCCTTCGCCCAAAATCAGATTGTCTCTAATAAATTTGTCTCTAATAAATCTCTTGTTATTGCCCAAGACAAACAGCTAAGTTCAGCAAGCAATGGTGATACTGGAAACAGTTTAGGTTTAGTTGAGAGTCTCGAAGTCATTAAGCAAAAAATGGCAAAGGCGCGGTTTTGCTATAACGAAAGTTGCGTTTATCGTAATATCACCAGTAAGATCACGCCCCCAGCCACAGCGGATCAGCCCTACACCGCTACCATTAGCGCGGCGATTTCCCGTCCTTCCGCTAGTCCAGATTTAGCCGACTATCATTTTACCTATGAACCAGTGGCTGAAATAGGAACTCATGATTCCGGTGATTCTGCCAATCGCAATGCTTGGCATTTAACCAAAGGGGAAGAGTTTACCGATGTTGCCGATTTTGTCTTTATTGGTGACCGCTATGAAATCTATGGCGTACATAGTAATCGGGTGCAGCGGGGCATTCTCACCCCTGATCTCAATGAGAGTAATATCAAAGCCGGATATGTCACTCTGTACTATCAGGTTTTGAATCGTGGTTGGCAAACTTAATCACTGGTTCCGGCAGATTCTCTTTTTAAAACGATTTCACAAAATTCCCATTCCCATTAATATCAATAATTTTTGAGGCATATACTAATGATCGGTCAATACCTGAGTCGTTTACACCTGAACCGTTTACGTCTAAAATTCGCTTCTATGACGGCTACGGTGCTGATCATTAGCGTTTTAGCCTTAAATCTAGTCTTGACTACTTTTCCATTACCAGTGGCAGCTAAGCAATTATCATTCAGTCACGGGGCATTGCAAGGGCGGGATTTTTCTGGACAGGAATTAATTGGTTCTGGTTTCGCTAATGCCAATATGGAAAGTGCAAATTTTAGTCATGCGGATTTACGCGGTGCGGTGATGAGTGCGGCAGTCATGCGTAATGCTAATTTACATGGCGCAAATCTGGCAGGGGCATTACTAGATCAAACAGATTTTGCGAAGGCAGATCTCAGTGATGCGATTCTGACGGAAACAGTTCTGTTACGCAGCACGTTTGATTTTGTCAATATTGATGGCGCGGACTTTACGGATGCGATTATGGATGGCGCACAGCGGAAATGGCTCTGCAAAAAAGCTAAGGGAGTTAATTCCGTGACTGGTGTGACCACCGCAGATTCGTTAGAATGCCCTTAAATTTAGCACCTTAAATTTGGCAAGTTATGACTGTGACAAGTCAAGCTTTTTCAAGTCAAGCTTTTCAAAATAAAACTTTGTGGCAAACTTTTTGGGGTGATAGATCTAGATAAGATTTATCACCCCAATTTTGTTATGACTGAATCTATAGTTATTTCAGTTAAGGATGGCACAACAAAGGAGATAGAGTAATGGACAAGATGTCCATTCCACATTTCTTTATCGCTCGTAGGTCAGACATCTTGTCTGACAATGAACCTAAATAACGTGTCATTCTTATCTTGTTTGACTATATTTCTTGACTCACTTCCTGATTCACTTGCTAGAAGCACCGTGAATTATGGCAAGGGCTGAAGCTGGGGGCATCGTCACATTTTGGGCTAACCCGACGGATTTAAGGAGCCAAATCACCCACCATGTCATATCAATTTCCCACCAACGCCAACCGGCTTTAGCAACGTGGGGATAAGCATGATGATTATTATGCCAGCCTTCGCCATAGGTCAAAATCGCTGCCCACCAAAGGTTATGGGAATTATCATTGCATTCAAAGTGGCGATAACCCCACATGTGGGTGACGGAATTAATAAACCAGGTGCTATGCCATAATAAAACTGCTCTGAGGAACATTCCATAAAATACAAAAGACCACCCGCCAAGGTAATATAGCAGTACTCCCAAAGGAATCTGTAATAATAGAAAATAACGATTCAGCCAGCGATAGAAACCTTGGCGAGCCAGGTCAGGAGCAACTTTTTCATACTTCTCATATTCAAAGAAATCAGGGGCAGGATAGAAGAGCCACAGCATATGACTCCACCAAAAACCTCTACGGGAAGAATAGGGATCTTTTTCTACATCTTCAGTATGGGCATGGTGTAGGCGATGTCCTGCCACCCAGAAAATGGGTCCACCTTGGAGCGCTAATGCGCCAATAATCGCAATGATATATTCCAATGGACGGGGAACACGAAAACTGCGATGGCTAAGCAAACGATGGTAGCCCAAACAAATGCCCACACTGCCAAAGAGCCAATGGAGCAAGAGCATCACTCCCAAAGCTGACCAAGAGAAAAACCAGGGGGTGAGTAATGCAAGGGCATGTACTATAGTGAAAAAACATACCGCTGGCCAATTGAGCGGATATTTGGTCGGAGATTGGCTTAACGGTTGCACGGTCATAATTAGTAAATTGCCTCACACTATAAAATAGGGACGTTAAAATAGGGACGTTAGAATGGGAACGCTAAAATAGGGTCGTTAGGTTTCGTCTTCTGGAAGATTGAAATAGGAACGTCAGATGGGAGCGAATTTAGGAATATTTGATAGGATTGGTCAACTGAGGCAAACGTTAGGGAGTTTAGAAATTAGGAGTTAGAACTAGGAAATTAGATTGACTTAGAAAATGTCTCTGATTTTCGTTCGCCTAAATAGGCATCAAAGACTGAGGCGATGTTGCGAATCAAAAGTCGTCCGGCGGCAGTGACTTCAATGCCATCTCCCCAGCGTTTCAGCAGTCCATCGGCTTCTAAGGTATCCAGTTTCAGCAGCGCATTACCGAAATAGCCATTAAAATCTAAATCATAACCAAGATGATATTTGGATTCTAGATCTTGGACTGATAACTGGAATTGACACATCAGTTCCATAATTACGGTGCGACGAATCAGATCATCTTCCGTTAGTTGGACACCACGCTCAATGGGTAACTCTTGGCGATCCACAGCACTATAGAAGTCTTTAAGACGTTTATGATTTTGGACATAAACATCTTGCAACATACTAATGGAAGTCATACCAAAGCCGAGTAAATCAGATTCTGGTTTGGTGGTATAACCTTGGAAATTCCGATGCAGTTGCCCCGCTTGTTGAGCGATAGTTAGCTCATCATTAGGCTTCGCAAAATGATCCATACCAATAAACACATAGCCCCCATCCATAAGCTGGGTAATGGTTTGTTGTAAAATCTCTAATTTTTCCGCAGCATTAGGGAATTTACTTTCTGGCATCCGTTTCTGAACTGGTTTCAACCAAGGCACATAGGCAAAATTGAATACAGCGATGCGATCAGGATCGAGTTGTAAAGTCTTTTCAATGGTTTGACGGAAAGTTGCCACAGTTTGGAATGGTAAGCCATAAATCAAGTCTACATTGACACTCTCGAAATCAGCTTCCCGAATCCATGACATCACATTGAAGAGCATTTCTTCAGGCTGTACCCGATTGACTGCTTCCTGCACCTGCGGATCAAAGTCCTGAATTCCAAAGCTAATGCGATTGAATCCTAACTGTCGCAGGAATAGAATGTAATCACGATTTACATACCGAGGGTTGATTTCAATGGAAATCTCGGCATTTGGTTCAAAATTAAAATTCTTTTGAAACTGTTCCCAAAGAAATTCTACTTGGTTTTGGGATAGATAGTTAGGTGTACCACCGCCCCAATGCATTTGATTCACCCGTCGTTCTTGGCTTACCAGATTGGAAACTTGCTGGATATGTCGCGCAATGTAGCCCAAATAGGGATCAACCACTTCCTTCCGTTGGGTAATTACTGTATTACAACCGCAGAAGTAGCAAGGGGTTTCACAAAAAGGAATGTGAGCATAAAGAGAAAGCGGCGTATTCTGCCAATTTCCCTTAGTGATTGCTGCTTGAAACCGATCTACGCTGAAGTCTGTTGTCATTTCAGTAGCGGGTGGATAACTGGTATATCGCGGTAGGGGCTGATTGTACTTGTATAACAAACTAGCATCAAATTGCACGACTTGAGATAACTGTTTCATGAATTTTGCGCCTTATGGGAATCTCATTCCGTTTGTTTTGAATTGATATTTCAGTTAATAGACAAACAGAATCTATATAGAATTAATAGCGGAACTAATAGGAACTGTCTGGGAAGACTCTGATAAGAATTTAACAAAAACTCGATAGAAGCATGAGAATAGTTGAACCAAAGGAATAAACCACTAGAGCGTCACTAACTCAGGTCTGCCATGATGATGCGAGGTGCTCCCAGGACGGTCTTGACGGGTCAGTAAATCAAAGGTGTGGTCACCAATGGCAGCTTTAACATCTGGTTCCAATTCATGCATCACATCACGATTTAGGGCAAAAGCCAAGTTCGCTTCTGCTACAATGCGATCAATGGTTGCTGCATCCAGAGGTAATGCATTCAGGGCATGGCGATAGAACTCTTTAAAAGCATTCTTAGCACCAATACTAGGAATCTGTTCAAATTCATAAAAACTCGTGCCATCTGTACCGGTAAGACTGAGGGCAGAGCGAATAATCGACTTCAGCCCTTGTCCTCCCGATAAATCCCCCATGTAGCGCGTGTAGGCATGGGCAATCAACAGCACAGGATCATTTTGGGCTAGGGTTTTGATGCGTTCACAATACCTTTGTCCTGATGCCGATGCAGTGATTTCCCTCTGCCAATTTTCTCCATAATAGAAAGCCAGATCCTGAGCTAAACTTGCGGCACGATTCAATTCTGGAAAGTAAATGCCGCTAAGTACGGGATGATTGACATTTTCTATCAGGGCATTCTCAAGTTCTGTATAGACAAAATACAGATTAGCAAAGAGTTTCCGCAGTGGTTCCTGTTCCACAATACCCTTTAAAAAACACTTCATGAATGCAGTATTTTCTGCCAGGGTATGGGACTGTTGAGTTCCTTCCCGTAAGGCAGTAGACAGATTACTCATAGTTAGTACTCCAAATTAATATACCGTATTGCGTAGACTTTCAGCATCAATGGAAGGCAAGGTATAAACTCGCAGCAATTGCCAGAGAATCACAGCAAACCAAGGCAATTTCTGGAACCATTTCACTAATCCCAAGTTTCTACTAGCAGAAATTTCCGTTAGTTTTTGATTAGCAAGGGCACAGGCTTCCAATCGATCAAAAAATTGCGGATGATGGGTATCCAAAATACTTGGGAATGCCGCTTTAGCTGTGTCGTTAGTCTTGTGAATCACTTGACGGTTATATTCATGAGGATCAATGCCGATGGAATGATAAAAATCAGCCCGTTCTAGAACTGTTAGAGTGTGGGTTGCAAACACAGTCAGCAAGAAGAATCGCACCCATAGGCGAGCTTTCCAACTATTCCATAAAGTGGGCTGAGAACGCAACAAGACCTTAAAGAAATCACCGTGACGGTTTTCGTCTTGACACCAACTCTCAAAGTAATTAAAGAGCGGATAGAAGCGATTCTCTGGATGCTTTTGCAGGTGATAATGTACGAGAATATAGCGCCAATAGCCAATCTTTTCGGAAAGATAAACGGTATAAATCACCCATTCTGGTGGGAAAAATGTATAGGAACGCTTTTTCGTTAGATCCGTTAAATCAAGTGAAAGTCCGAAGTCCGCCATAGCTTTATTAAGGAAGCCAGCGTGTCTAGCCTCATCCCTAGCAAGAAGCGCAAAAGCTTCCGAAAGTAGAGGATTACTCTTCTTCAGTCTGTGGGAAAGTTCCTTAAATAACAGAAATCCCGAAAACTCCGATGTACAAGACCGTTCCAAAAAGTCAATAAATGCGGCGCGAGTTTCTCCGTCAACATGTTCCCATGAGCGTTTAAAATCTTCATTACGCACAAAATGATAGCGATTGTAGTCAGTGCGCAACTCATTCAAAACTGCATCAAGTTCTGCCTTTTGGGGTGACAAGTCCATCTGTGCCACCCGCTCAAAATCTGTGGTGTAAAACCGAGGAGTTAGCAAAGTCTCTTTAACTGGGGTTTTGATACCCACAGTGGGATTGTTAACCTGAGTGCTACTATTTTGATTAAAGTCCGATGGAGTGATAGAAACCATTATGATTAAATCGCAATTAATAATTTATGAAATAGGTTGGGATCGATTAAATCTTGATTGAATCCTGATTGATTAGCAGTGACTGTCTGGTTAGGTTGTTAATGGAACTTTGGGCAAAATTAAAGTTAAGAAGAACTCGTTAAAAAATGCCATGAACTTGAGGATTTGCGAATGTGACACCTATCTTTGACCAAGGTCTTGCATTTCCACAAGTCAGTTACTGCTAAGTCCCCATAGGTACCAAAGGTAAAGCATTAGGATGGGGAATGGGTTTGTGATGTTTATAAAGAATTTGTAAAGAAATATTATTGACTGCAATAGTTTCTGGTCATAAAATTAGCTATGAAATTTACAATTTGTATATAATAAGAACTATAAATAATAAAAAAATTGTTTTGGTTAGATGTAAATTTTGATTTAATTTCTAGTTCAGTTCTATTTCATTTCGAGTTTATTTTAGTTCCAGTTCTAAGAGCGTTGTCGTTCGTATTTTGTCGTTATTCCCTCATCATAACTAATGAAAAGCAAATTAATGTCATCGGGCAATCCCTGTGAAGATCCCAAATTTCAATGTCCTATTCAATTTGTGGTGGATTTATTGGGGAATAAGTGGTCAATTCTAGTATTACGGGAATTATTTAGTGGAGATCGCCGCACCTACGAACTACTAGCCGCTTTACCTGGAATCAGCACCAAGACATTAACCCAACGATTAAGGGAACTGGAAGCAGCAGGTTTAATTAAGCGGCAGGTTTATCCTGAGATTCCCCCCCGTGTGGAATATTCGATTACACCGAAAGGATTGCAAATTAAGCCTGTTATGGCGGCTTTGCACCAGGTGGGAACTCAGTGGTTGGAGCAAGATCCTTGTGTGTGTGCTTTAACTGAACCAAAGATGCCGTTGGTTGATGTGGAACCTTAAATATTATGGATTTAGTGTCTAGAATTTATATATAGAGATTAGTAAATAAATTGAATTCGCTTCAATGAAACATCATGCTACTTATGGCGAGGTGTTTCGTTTCGCTTGACTATCATAGACAATAAAGCTATCATAAGTTAGCTAATTCTGCTTCAACTTGGGCTATGTTATATAGAAAGACTAAACTGCTTTTAGGGGTGATCCTTGTATTCTCTAGTTCTTTAATACCTCAAGTAAGCATTGCTAAATTAAATATAAGCCCAGAACCAGAAAGAATCGAGCTAAATGATCGTCTTGATAGATGCAAAGAAAAAGGATTTGTAGTCAATCAAAGTCTTAATACTGAAAAAGCGTTACGTAAGCTGGTTGCAGACTGTGAAGCTAAACTATTTATTGGTTATCCTATTAGGAGTCAGTTGTTAGAGCAAGTTGAAGGGTGTTTACAGAAGGGATATAAAGCCAAAATACCCAGAAGCCTTACTTTGGTCAAGCTAAACGATCTGGCGTATGACTGCAAAAACTATCTTGAAATGCAATCAAACGATCTTGCAAGAAAATCAAGTGGAATAGATATTTTGTTAGTACTCATCGGCTTTATAGTAATTGCCGTATTTATAGTTATTTTGATTGGCACAGTTTCAACTCAAAATAGTTTCAGAGGTGACTTAACCCATGAAGAACACTCAAATCAACTGTTGGAGGAGCAGTGGAACCGAGCAAATCAGTTACTATACGAAGTCGATATGATGACTGGCAAACAGTTTGAAGAATTTTTGGCTGAAGTGTATCAAAGTTTTGGATGGGTTGTTAAGTTGAGAGGAGGTTCAAATGATGGAGGATGTGACCTGGTAATCTCTAGAGAGGATGGTTTATCTTCTGTAGCTATTCAAGCAAAGCGCTATAAGAACAATGTTGGGTATGATGCTGTCCAGCAGGTATACGCAGGAAGAGGCTTATACAACACCCAACATGCTTGGGTCGTTACTAATTCATACTTTACTAAGTCTGCACAAAGTAGAGCTAAAGAACTCAATGTGACATTATGTGATCGTGACTACTTGGCGCAATTAATATTTGACTACATTCCATTTTTGGATTTGCAGTGAATCCGAATACAAATAGGAAGTATTTGCTAACATCTAACAAATGTTTTCTATAACTCAAATCTTACCCTAAACATTATGATGCATCCCTTATTACACTTCAACAATCCTGAACTCCTTACCCAAGCTCTAACCCATCGTTCTTATATCAACGAAAATCCTCACGCTTTAGGACACAACGAACGTCTAGAGTTCTTAGGTGATGCGATTCTGACCATGTTGAGCGGTGAATATCTCTATCAAACCTATCCCACAATGGCAGAAGGAGAAATGACCCGCCGCCGCGCTGCCCTTGTCAATGAAAAGCAGTTAGCTCAGTTTGCGATTCAGGTGGGTTTATCCAATAAAATATTTCTGAGTAAAGGAATTACCGTAAATGCGAACCTGCTTAGTAGTGCCTTTGAATCCGTTGTGGGAGCTTATTATCTAGACCATGATGCAGAACTAAAAACTTTACGTCCATTAATTCAGGAGTTATTCGAGACCGTAGATTTAACCATTACGGAAGATACTCGCGATCCGAAAACTCGGTTTCAAGAACTAGTACAGTCTAGTCGTCCGCATTCTGTTTTACCTAAATATATCACTCAGAAAATTGGTGGCAGTGATCACGCTCCTGAATTCAAAGCATGGGTCTATTTAGAAAATAGGAATCAAGTTTATGGTGAAGGTATTGGAAAGAACACAAAAGAAGCAGAAAGAAACGCCGCCACCCAAGCCATAGCTAAATGGCAAGACAACTATTCCCCAAACAATTCCTAAAGTAATATTCCTAAAGTAATTATTAAAATAATTCATCTTCCCAACCACAGACCCGACACCGCCAATGCAAAGGCGGCACTTTTAACCGTGAGAACTTACTACCACAGTCAGGACAACATCCCGTAAACAAAGGATGCCAATCCCATTCTGTTTGCATTTCTGGATCAAACTGCTGCACATCTTCAGGATGCCATAACTCCGCCGAGTCAAAATCCCGACAGTAAGCAGATTCTGGTCCATAGGGATGGATCGCACACACCAACAGCGATGTATGGGCAAAGAAACTACAGCGATCACATAAACTAATTTTGGGCATTGTTTTGGTCGTGACTATAGTGGGAGTTTTGGGAGTGGTATCTGATTGAATTCCTTTGATAGTGACATAGGATCGAGATGGAGAAAACCACCGCAGTGATTGTCCGTGAATAATCAACTTAGCTAAATCCAACGGAGTCTAGCTAGAATAGATCTAAAGCGATGATGAACCACTGCGACTAGTCTAGTCCAAAGCCAATTAACGGATAACCATGACTTACTCCTCTCGCACCTTAGCTGTTTGGCTCACCCAGCGAGATCCTGTCGCTGTAGCTGAAGTTTGGTCATTATTAGCGGCAGGATTGCGTTTTTTGGCGCGGTATCACCATCATGGCGCGGTCTATGGCAGCCTTAGCCCCAGTATGTTGAATTACGCCAATGCAAAATGGCAGGTATTGACGATTGAGTTCGCCCCACCAGAACCAGAATATACCGCTCCCGAACAGTTACAAGGTCACGGATGTTTAGGCAGTGATTTATATAGTCTCGGTTTAATGGCGCTGCAATTGCTCACAGGGAAACCACCATTCAGTTTTTTGCCCCTCACTCTAGAGCAACTGACTACCGAACCATTTACTAATCTCTACCTTACTGAAGCTTTACCCGTCCCTGATCCAGACCAAGGCATGAATCATCGGAGTTTACGGGAGTTCCTACAAAAATTAATTCATCCCGAACCAGCCCAACGTTTTCCTGATGCCCTGACTGCCCACCGTCATCTCCCTAAATCCGAACAATATAACTATCCCCTAGTCGATTTAGAGACTCTGCCCCACCCCATTGCCCCCCAAACTGCCAATAACCTAAGAGATCCCCTTACACAAAATGCGTCGCAGAATGCCACTGGTTGGTATAACTGGCAAATGGTCAGCGAGTTATGGGGACATGATGGTTATGTCCCACAAATTAACGCCGTGAGTTTTTGGGGATCAGAGCATTTGATCAGTGCCAGTGATGATCGCACCCTCAAAATCTGGCATTGGTCTTCGGGGATCTGTGAGCAAACTCTCCAAGTTCATACCAGTTTTGTCAAAGCCTTAGCCGTTGCACCGAATCATAGCTTTTTTGCCAGTGGGGGAGCCGACGGCAGCCTGGTATTACATGCTGTGGGCACTAATCAAACCATAATTCAGCCACCCTTGGTGATCGCCGCC
>JBIKNH010000119.1:0-13505 GCA_044358815.1 Pseudanabaenaceae cyanobacterium
CTACATATTCGCTAAAAATAATGATTGATCCCCCCTAGCCCCCCTTAAAAAGGTGGGAAAAGACTAAAAAAGTCCCCCTTTCTAAGGGGGATTTAGGGGGATCAAAACTTCTAAAACACGCTCTAAATCCTATTAAATTCCTATCAAGTTCTATTAGTGCCGTCACCAATCATGAAGCCTATACAACCATGCCCCGCCCAAGCCATTCTCATTGTGGGTACAGATACCGGAGTGGGTAAAACATCCTTAACAGCTTCCTTGGCGGCTTATTGGTGTCAATATTATAATCAAGCAGATTTAGGAATTTATAAGCCAATTCAGTCGGGCATCGGTGATCGGGAATTCTATCATGATACTTTTCCCTTTCTGGAATTAAATACAATTACGCCGCTATTCTTTAATGCTCCTTTAGCCCCTGCGGTAGCGGCTGCTAAGGAAGGAAAAGCCATTGATTTAGCCTTAGCATGGCAAGGTTTTCAGCGTTTGAGCCATGAAAAGCAATTGGTTTTAGTGGAAGCTTTGGGGGGATTAGGTTCGCCAATTACCTTTGAATATCTAGTGGCAGATTTAGCCCGTGATTGGCAGCTAGAAACAATTTTAGTCGTACCAGTGCGGTTAGGTTCCATTGGTCAAGCGGTGGCAAATGTGGCATTAGCGCGGCAAGCCAAGGTTAATCTGAAAGGGATTGTGTTAAATTGTGTCAGTCCTGTAACTGAATCAGAAATTACTGATTTAACAGATCCGATGTGGTTAGAGCAGCTTTTGGGTGTGCCAGTTTTAGGAGTGCTGCCCTACAACGAAAATCTGCAAAAGGGAATCGGTGATCGGGCTAGTTTGGCACAAGCAGCGGCGGGTTTGGATTTGGAATATTTGGGTTTGGGTGCTTCTGTAAAATCTTAATTAGCACATCATGGGAAGATCCCCAAGGGAATATAATTAGGAATCACTCAATTCGTCAACCTAATTAGCTCCAATTACATTACCATGACTGCCAATCCAGCTTCCACGATCCGCAATGCCTATGGTTACTACACTGCGGATTACCGCGAGTTTGTGATTACTGACCCGCGTACCCCGCGCCCTTGGTTTAACTATATGTGGAACGGTCGCTATAGTGGGCTGATTTCCCACACTGGAGGCGGTTTTAGCTTTCTGGATTCCCCCCGCGACAATCGCATTAGCCGAATGCGTTATAACTGTTTGCCTTGGGATCGTCCAGGGCGTTATGTGATGGTCAAAGACACCGCCACAGGGGATTACTGGTCTTTGAGTTGGGCACCCACCGTAGATCGGAAATATGACTTTTACGAATGTCATCATGGGCAAGGCTACACCAAGATCATTACAGAAATCAATGGAATTCGTGGTGAAATCACTTATTTTGTGCCCAGAGACCATAATGCAGAAGTGTGGCGGGTGCAATTAACGAACTTGACGGATCAGGAGCGGTCACTGGAAGTTTATAGTTTTGTGGAATTATTGATGGGTAATGCTCTCAATGACTTAATCAATCAACCCAATGACAAACACTTCACAGATATTCATTTTGATCAGTCCCAATCCTCTCTGGTAGCGACTCGGCGCTATTGGGTTCTCAATAAAGGTGTGTCCGTCAAACAGCCAAATATTGATTGGAACTATCAGCTTTATTTTACACAAACCCTTCCCATCACTGGATTTGATAGCAGTTTAGATCAGTTCATTGGGCGATGGCGTTCTGAAGCGAATCCCATAGCAGTGGAATCTGGCGTAATGGGAAATACGGAAATTACTGCGGGAGACCCAGTGGTAGCATTGCAGTCTAGGATCAGCTTAGCGCCACAGTCTGCCACTAATTTTGCCGTTGTGTTGGGCATTGTCACGAAGGGAGATGCTTCTCCTTTAACCGCCCAGCCTTTCACGCAATTGGCATGGCTTGATAAACAATTTACGAACTTACAGCAATATTGGACGGAATATTTTAGTGCCTTAAAAGCAGAAACTCCCGATGATAAACTGAATCTGATGTTAAACGTTTGGAACCCCTATCAAGCAGCAGTAACCTTCGACATGGCACGAAATTCTGGTTACTATCATGGCGGTTTATTGTTTGGGACAGGAATGCGGGATCGGTTTCAAGATATTTTGGGAACCATTCTCGTAGATGCCCCGAAAGTCAGAGCCAGACTATTACACGCTTTGCAATTCCAATTCCAAGACGGTTCTACATTACATAACTTCTTTGTCTACACTAATACCGGAGAGCGGACTAATCATTCTGATACACCATTATGGATTCCCTTCGGCATTATGGAATATCTGATGGAAACCGCTGATCTATCGATTCTTGACGAAATGGTGAAATACCATGATGGCACCAGTGGCACAGTTTACGAGCATACGATCCGTGCTCTAAAATTTGCCATTGGGAACATGGGCGATCATGGAATGCCGCGTATTTTTACCGGAGATTGGAATGATACCCTCGATCATGTGGGTTCCCAAGGTAAAGGCGAAACCACTTGGGGCGCATTTTTTCTAGGTTATGTCTTACGGAAAATATTTCCCTTACTGGATTTACGCCAAGATACCGAAAATCGCACTCACTTCCAAAATATCTATGATCATCTAGGTCACACCGTGAACGAAATGTGCTGGGATGGCGCATGGTATTTGCGAGCATTTCGGGATAATGGCGAACCCATCGGCATTGCCACCCATAAGCAAGGCAAAATCTTCTTAAACGCACAATCCTGGGCAATCATTTCCGGTTTAGCACCCCAAGATCGTGCCGATGCCTGTCTTGCCAGTTGTCGCGAACATTTAGCTACACCTTTTGGAATGCAAATCGTTGCCCCTTCCTATACAGAAATTGAAGATACCGTCGGTTTAATCAGTCGCTGTGTGCCGGGCAAAAAGGAAAATGGCGCGGTCTTCAATCATGCTTCTTCATGGTTTGTCTTGGCATCATTTCTGAATGGCGATGTGGAATATGCTTGGGAAACTTATCAGAAAATGCTGCCCCTCAATTCTTCCCACGCCACCGCTGCTGCCATTGATCGCTACGAAGTAGAACCTTATGTTTTTGCCGAATATGTCACAAGTCCCGATCATCCCACCCAAGGGCAGGCAAGTCATTCATGGCTGACAGGTACCGCAGTATGGATGTTCCGGATTGGTGTGGATCAAATTCTTGGGTTCCGTCCAGCTTTGGAGGGAATGTATCTCGATCCTCATATTCCCGCTGATTGGTCAGGGTTTAAAGCAGAACGGAAGTTTAGAGGGAAATTACTGAGGTTGACCGTAACAAATCCTGATCGACGTAATTCTGGTGTTTGTTCTATGGTAGTCAATGGTGTGACTGTCAATGGGAACTTGCTGAATCCTGCGGATTATGATGCTGATATATTAGAGATTGAGATTACTTTATCCTGAGGTGTAGATCCCTCCTAGATCCCCTTAGTAAGGGGGGGAGATTGGAGAAAAATCCCTTTTATGTAAGCGAGAGGATTTAAGGAATAAAAAAGTCCCCCTTAGATTAAGGGGGATTTAGGGGAATCAAACTTCTTAAATTTTAAAAACGATCTCGATACAACAACCAGTAATTAATTGCTGTACTCAAAACCACTAACGGAAAGATAATCCGCACCGAAAGATTTAACCGCCGTAAGGCAACTTTCTTACCGGCTTTTTCCAGACTATCGCCGATGGGAGTGATGATAATCGGGAATAGACAAAGGAAAAAGTAAACATAGAAAACATATTCAATTGCCACTGTATAGCCAATTTCTGGTAATTGGTTATTGAGGGATAGCAATAACACAATCCCTGACAGTAAAACCGAAGCTGGTCCCATGATGCGCGGTACAAACATTGAGAATGGAAAATATAATGTGGCATAGACCACAACAGTTAACAGAAGCAACGGTAACAGGTTCTTCGATAGGAAAACACTACTCTTCCGTTGCAGAGTAATCCGAATATTAAAACCTGGGAAGTCTGTCTGAGAGTTATTCCCAAACCGATCAGGATTGCCTAATGTGGAAGTACTACGGAAAATATCTTGAGCATATTCAAGATCCTTAAAGTTCCAAACTTGTAACTCAAAAGGCTTTCTTCGTTGTTGCAAATCAGGATTATTTAACCGCAAGCCTAATGTATCCACCACATAGATTAACCGATCACTGGGAACTCTCGTATTCTGAAAGCGAATATTAAGTTTTTGGGTGTCAAAGGGATAATCCCGCAGATCGAAACTATTCCGAAATTCTGCCTTAATCCGATAGAGGCGATAATTCAACCCGTCAAGATTTCCAGACTGTAGGGTGTTCCTAGCATCGAAAATCGGTTGGCTAGGTCTCTGGGTGTTGGTTAAACCATCAAGGAATTCAATGGCTGTAGCGTTCTCATTGACGGTGGGATTATCTGTGCCGCTATAACGGAACCACAGATAGAAGTCAGCGGTAATACTAGAACGTGCCTGATCTACTCGATTCAGGCGATTCATGTCAATCCCCGCATAAACTACAGACTGTCGCCAAAAGAATTGATTTTTGTTTTTATAACGCAGGTTAAACAGATTGCCCGCTTTTTTCTCCGCTGGAATGTCTACCCGCCGCAAGTCCGCCACAGTACTTAATTGAGTGGCAGCGGAAATAAATTTCTTGCCTTCAAATTTACCAATCCGTACTGGGGGCGCACTATCACGATTATTGTCAAAATATAACGGTCCATTGAGACTCTTAACTGCGGCTTCCCGACGGTTAATTGCTTCTAAACTGTCCCGCAAAATCTTCCGCTGTTCTGCAATATTCTTAGTGCCGGAAAATACCTTGACTTCACTCTTAGACAAACTATTCTGCATTGCCTGAACCAAGACTTTGGCGGCATCAAAATAAGCTGCACCAATATTGGAAGGAGTTTTCTTATAGGCAACTTCGTAATCATTAACGAATTCCTTCGCATCAAAACCAGCACTATCAAAAATTAATGGCGCACCGGCATAAACCCCATCCACAAAGAAACCTGGCTGCTGCTTCTCTTCCACAAACTGATCAAACAACGCAGGAAATGTATCACGACCAATGGCATCAGAGCCTAAAATCGCGACATTTAAACCGCGTCGCCGAATATTGTATAGAATTTCCTTGGCTTGGGCACGGCTCGTAGATAGGAAAACAATATTATCAGTAGGAACTTTTTTCGGCGGATCGACCTTAATATTGTCCTTGTCTGCACCTTGTTTCACAGCGGGAGCTTGCTCAACAAAAGGCTTGCTGGGATTAGGTTTAGGCGCATCTGGTTTAGGTGGTTGTGGCAATGGTGGTGCGCTGCCAGGAGCAGATTCGGCGGCTGGGGCACTGGCAACACCTGGAGCAGATTCCCCTAATGGTGTCACATTGGCAATGGCAGGAGCAGGTTCTGTGGTGGGTTCCTTAACTGCTTCCTTAGGAACTTCCTTAGGAGCTTCTTTCGGAGCTTCCTTAGGAGCCTCAGGATTATTGCCTGCGGTGGGATTTTCGTTGGTTTCCGGTTTGACCTCTGGTTTGGGTGGGGGTGGGTTATTGACCTCAGCTAAACTGACTGCCAATTTGTCAATAATTTCTTGGATTTTATTCGGTAAATCCTTCGCTTTAGGATCGAATTTCCATGATCCTTTTAAACCGCCAGCACCAGCAAAACCATCTGCAAACGAAGTGCCTAGAGTCTGCCCCAAAGAGTCATCGGAAGCAATCATATAGACATTTTTTGATTCCAAAATCTCTTGGGTATACAAGGATAGAACACTACCTTGTAAGGAATTAGAGAAGACGGTCCGAAAATAGAAAGGATTACTTTGGGTTAAATTATCCGCCGTTGCCGTTGCCGTAATTGCCGGAATGCCACCTTTCTTATAAATCGGTGCGCCAGCCAGGGAAGTGGTACTGGTCAAATGCCCCAAAACTGCCACAGCATTACTGCCAGCTACTTTCTCGGCTACTTCCGGTACTGCCGTAGCATCATCTTTATCATCAAATACATCTAGTTGTAACGGCTTGCCATCAACCCCACCACTATCATTGACTTTATCGAAATATAACTGCACACTTCTAATGATTTCTTGAGCATCATTAGCCCGCTCACTGGTTACAGGAGCCACCACCGCCACATGAATCGGATCGCCACTGACTTTTTTGGCGCGAGGGTTCCAAGGGTTGATGATAATTACAATTAGTAACGCCACCACCGCCAAACCAATTAGCCAGAAGCGTTTTTTTATTGAAAACATAAGTTTTGTTTACCCACTTTTTTAAATCAATCTTCCTAAAAGACCCTATGCATAGACTCTGTGCATAGGGCTAATTAAGATAGTCAGTCAACATTTTGGTGATCTCAAATTAATGATGTCAAAATTAAGGAATCCAACATTCTTTAAATATTATTTAATATTTATTTAAATATTTATCTAAATATTATTCGGCAATATTATTTAGTAATTATTTACTGATGGACTTTAACCCAAAATGTCATAGATTCGGTGTTGATGATACCAAATATTCTCAACCAAGATTATTAACCAACTCCTATTAACTAATCCATCATCTCAGCCCAAAACTAAACTGCAACTCAAGCCCACCTCAAGTCCAGCTTAAGTCTCAAAATAAGCCTGAAACCACGCCCAAAAGCAAGCTTCCAAAATAAATCCTGACAAATCCTATGGGTGGTCAGTAGGGGACACTTCACTCCATTGAATCGTGATTTTTCCCTGACTGATTCTACTAACGAGTCATTTGCTTCAAGCATTCAGCAAATAACTCCCTAGTGTGGGCGGCGCTGGGGGGACGATCCCCAAAATGCGGTGCACCTAAGGCTTCAATCAGTTTAGCTAAAACCTTGGGCACTTCAGGAATTTGATCGGCATAGAACCGCGGACCATCACCTCGGTCTTCCTGGAACCGTGCCGGATCACGCCCCGTAATCATAAACAGAAATGTAGGCGCTAGGGCATATAAATCTGACTGAATCACAGGACGACCGCGCCCTTGTTCCGGAGCACAATAGGTGGGGGCACCAATTAGCGTGCCGTAGGTGGTGCCAATTTCCTTGACTGCACCAAAGTCTAGCAACATCACCCCTTGATCGCGGTACCGACGAAACAGATTGGCGGGCTTAATGTCGCGGTGAATAATCGGCGGGTCTTGGGTATGAATATATTGCAGAATATGACAAAGTTGGCTCAGATATTCCACCGCCTGCACCACGGAAAGCGGTCCATGTTTGTAAACATAACGCTCCATATCTTCGCCGTGGAGCATTTCCATTAATAAATATTTGCGCCCATCTTGCCAAAAATATTTATAAAACCGAGGAATACCGCTATGACGCAGCCGCCTTAATGTATAAGCTTCTCTTTCAAATAATTCTTGAGCTTTAGGATTTTGGGCTAAATCAGCATTCATTTCCTTAAGAACTAATAACTCTCCATCTTTCCAGACTTGATAAGTGGTTCCCATGCCACCCTGACCCAAAATTTTAACCACTTGGTAATCCTGAATTGTTTTGAGAATCTTCAGGGGCAGACCACAATTTTGGCAAAAGGCAGCATCAACCGGATTATCAATGTGTTCACATTTAGGATGTAACTTGATGGTTAATTTCGGACCCTCTACGGCTAATTGAATTTCCGAAACCTCTTCTAAAAACAGAGAATGCACCGGAACTTGGCGCATCAAAGTTTTATTAATACTTAAATTCATCAGCGTCCAACCCACCGAAGTCAGGCGCAGTTCTAGGTGATAGCGGGAAACACAGGCAAAGGGTAACACAATATCATTGTCTAAGGCGCGACCAATTTTGATCACTGGCTGGTAGTGAAAAATCCAAGACTGGGCTACTTCATAGCGGTTAGGAGAGCGCCATAGTTCTACCGATATCATGAGTTTTATTTACTAATGTTGACTGTTGGCTTGATAGAGCAGTGAATTAGAGCAGTGAATTATGGAAATGAATTATCAAACAGTTGGCTAAATAGTTGAGTCAATAGTTTAATTGCATAATTTCATCAATCAAAATGATGCAATTAAACCCACTATGTGCCAAGATCTCATCACAAACAATTACCACAGATTTGGGTAGAACATACTAACAATTAATGCTGAGAAGTAGTCTAGAAAGTTGCTTACTATTTGTCGTACCAGGCTAGTGACGGGTTAGGACTTAACATTTTGACAGGTAAGTTGCGCTAATCTACTAAGAATTATGACTGTTGACAATTCATTGAGAAATTACATCAAAATAATTTAGAGATAATAATTAAGTCATAAATATTTACTCATTAAAATTAAGAGATTGTTCGGTCAAAGAGCATTTAACCAATAAAGCAGTGATATTGTCATGACCATTCACCCTATCAGCAAAATCAATTAAATTCCTGACTCCTTGGTTGAGATCGGCTGACCTATGACACAGGGGGAGTAAATATTCTTGCCAATATTGTTCCACCACATCGTTATCACATAAGCCATCAGAACATAACAAAAACAACGTATTTTGACTCAGGGTAAAATAACTAATTGTCGGTTCAATTTTGATATTGGGACCCAAAGCCTGAGTTAACTGATGGGCATCGGGACGACCATAGGCGACGGCGGGATCTAACCCCCTAGCAATTAGTTGGTTGGCTACTTCGTGGTCTTCTGTCAATTGTTCTAGGAGGGCTTGGGGTGCATAATCCGTTGCTTCTGATAACAAATCCTGATAATCAATAGCCCCATCAGGTGCCGACGACAAATCAGAAAACGCCATTGCGGCCTCCTGCATCGCGAAATCTGCACCCTGCACTTCTGGAGCAATGGAATCTAGAGTTAGCTCTGGCACAGATGATCCACTTGCTTCAACAACCTCAGCACCCTCTTGGGAATTGGCTTCGGGGATCTCTTCAACGGTGTCAGATGCTGGTGGCAGATCAGCCAGGGGATGATCTGGGGCAGTAATCATCTCTGATTCTAGAAAACCCACATCTAAGTTTCCATCGGATGAGTCCGCATCTGGATTTGTATCTGGATTTGTATCTGGGTTTGCGTTTGAATTTGTGTCTAAGTCCGTAGTGACACAGTAGAGACGACTATCCCCCACATGACCCACCGCCACATCCTTACCATCCACCAACAGCATCACTAAGGTTGTGCCCATACGTCCCATGCGATGGCGATTTTGCTGCTGATTTTGCTCCCAAATCACCTGATTAGCGTGGTGAATATATTCCTGAAAAGTCTCATGATCAGGGAGTCCACTTGCCCAAAAATAAGATAATTGCTGCTTGAGGGTTTTCGTAGCAAGGGCACTGGCAATTTCGCCACCATCATGACCACCCATACCGTCACAGAGAATAAACGCCCCACGATAGGTCACAGTTTCTGGATCTTCATAACCACACTGGCGTAGTTGCTGCAACCCAAACCAGAAATGATCCTCATTGTGTCCTCTAGTGCGCCCTACTGACGAAGCCGCCGCACATTCAAGGTGGCTCAAGAGCAGATGGTCTAATTCTACAGTTTGAGTGAAATTTGGGGCATTGGATGGTTTGAAGTCTAACACTGTGGATTCTTCTGCATTAGAAGCACCAGGAGAAGCACCGTTAGTATTAGGGGCAGTCTGTGGGGCAACCATCACCGCTTGATCTGTTGAATGCTCATCGTCCTGGGGTGTTTCAAGCGCGGGGGGAACTTCAGCAGATGACTCTGGGGCAACATTTCGGGGCGTAACAGATTCTGCCAAAATACCCCCACAGTTTTCACAGAAACGGTAATCCGCCGGATTAAGAGCATGACAGGCAGGGCAAGCAATGAGGGTCATACGCCTGAACTATTCCAAGATAAGTCGTTAAGGTTTCTTTAGTGATATACATTAACCTTAATGGATGTATTTTGCAGGAATTTTAAGTAATCTTTCAGAGATTCGTTAACAATAGTTAGTCACTGGTTAATTGGTAGTTTTTATGGTTAATCTCTAGGGGGACTAGGAATAGGGCAGAGGCAGCCAGTACAACGTTTCTACCTCCATACCCTATTCCTCATTCCTCAGCAGATTAACTAGGAATCAAACCTAGGTAAAAACTAGGGACGCACCGCCTCTAACAACCGTGAAAAATAGAACTGACTAGCGGTAAATTCATGGCGCTTCACCTTAAAACCTAAATCTCGCAAAACTTGACGCACATCTTTTTCACGATGTAAATAAGCGCGGGTTGCCTTGCTCGGACCAGGGACCAAATCACCCACTTTTTTCATCAACACGTAGTAAGGATTTTTCGGCGCAAAACTAAGGATCAGCCGTGATTGTGCCAAGGAAGCTAAATGGGCGATCATTGCTGCCGACTCATCATCTGGATAGTGAATCAACACATCGAGACACACCACCGTATGATATTCCCCAGTTAGTGCCGCCAAGTCACTCACGCCAAAAGTTAGATTGTCAAGATTTTGGGCAGCGGCTTTGGTTTGACCTTCACCCACCATTTTTTCGGAAATATCGGTGGCATAGACCGTTGCCCCCAGTTGCGCCAAAGGAATCGCTAAACTGCCGGTGCCACAGCCTGCATCACACACCGTATAGGTGGGAGTTTGGGGATCTTTACGGAACCAGTCCACTACATAATCAACAGTTTGCTGATGACCTTGGCGAATGTCCCGTTGCACCTTGTTAATTTCGTCAGTGTCGCCGTAAATCCGCCGCCAACGGTCAAAACCGGTACTATTAAAGTAATCTTTAACGATTTCTTTATCAGAGCGTGATGAAGTTTCCAGAACGTTATTAGCCATGAGTCAGTGATTACTTTAGATAGGTGTTATTAGGAAAAAGTCTGATTAATATGATATTAATCGGGCATGGTAACCCAAATTCTAATAACCCATATTATCGGAAAGGGATTATCCCAGAGCGTACTCTCACAGAAACTTGAGGTCGCAAGGGAGGATGGGATTAATGCTCGGCTGAATGATTAAACTGCCCGTGAAATCAGCGGAATAAAGCTAAGGCTTCTTGGCTACGTTCGCACAGTTGGGCGTGACAATTGCCATTACTGCCCAAGATCGCCCCAAACTGTCGGATCTCTAGATTGTTATAGGTCAAGTCAGAGCCATCAAACCGCGACAGCCTGCCCCCCGCCTCACTGAGGATAATTTCTGGGGCGCAATAGTCCCAATCCTTAGGGGCAGATTTATTACCGGAAATTGACAAATAAAAGTCCGCCCGACCCTCGGCAATGGTGGTTAATTTAATCCCCAGACTACCGACTAAAATCTCTGCCCCAATGGGTAACTGACGGATTACCTTGTCCATTAACTCGCTGCGATGGCTGCCACTAGCCACTAAAACCATTTGGTCTAATTGATCTTGGGGAGACACATGAATTTGGGTTTGATTGCCATCGCGATCTTCCATAAAAGCGCCTAAACCTTGGATGGCTTGGAACAGCACACCCCGCACTGGGCAACCCACCACCCCCAATACCGGACGTTGCTGATAGGTTAAGCCAATATGCACCGCAAACTGACCACTGCGATCAATGAAGTTACTAGTGCCGTCCATCGGATCGATGATCCAGACCCATTCCTTACCGAGACGATGGGTGCTATCTTCGACTTCTTCGCTCAGGTAGCCAAATTCTGCGGTGGGAAAATGTGCCTGTAATTGTTGCAGAATAAAATCGTTGGCGGCTAGATCTGCTGCGGTAACATTGCCCTCGTCGCCCTTAGATTGAATGTCTAAACTGTCTGGCGCATTATAGTACTGCATCAGGATATCGCCAGCCCCCCACGCAATCGGGCGTACCACTGCCAAAATTTCCTGTAAGTTCATCATTGCAGTCCCAAGATCAAAGAATACTTCCTTACTAGGATAAAAGATTCCATGAGTAACTTAACACTTACGCCGCTACATTCCTTAAAAACTGGTACTTGGTTTAAATTAATTTGTGGGGCAAGTTACCAGCATTTGCCGTCAATCCGTAATTTGGCTTTGGTTTATACCTTAGCGGGGGCAGACTGCATTGATATGGCTCCCGATCCGGCGGTGATTCATGCGGTGCATCAGGGAATTGCGGCGGCTCAGGGTTTGGCTAGTACCAGAGGGGCGCGTCACCCAGAGCGTAAACCTTGGCTGATGGTGAGTTTCAATGACGGGGAAGATCCCCACTTTCGTAAAGCTGTTTTACGTGATGCAGAGATGTGTCCAACGAACTGCCATCGTCCCTGTGAGCCAGTGTGTCCCACCGCTGCGATTAGCTCTGTGGTTGCTAACGGTCTGGATCATGACTTGAGACCAGCCGATCAAATAGCTGAGCAAATATCCCATCAAGTATTTATTACACCAGATCTCTGTTATGGCTGTGGACGCTGTTTAAATGTCTGTCCTAGTAATTTAATCACGGCAAAAGAGCAGGTCTATCGTCCCGAATTTCTCTGGGAAGATTTAGAGCTTGATTCCCTACCAAAAGATAATGGAAAAGATAACGGAACGGATGCAGCATTGACGGGAGTTAGTGGTCAGAAGTCGAGCCAAGTGATGATTGATGCCATAGAAATCCACACGCAGCCCCATCGGGTGCAGGAGTTTCACGCTTTTTGGCAACGGATCTCTCCCATTGTGCCGACTCTTTCCCTAATGGCGGTAAGTTTTCCGGATTGTGATGATTTAGAAGCTTATCTTCGCGCTCTTCTGGAATGTATGGAACCGCGCCCTCAGCACTTGATTTGGCAAACCGATGGTCGTCCCATGAGTGGAGATATTGGCGCAGGTACAACCCATGCGGCGCTCCATCTGGCGCGTAAGGTTTTAGATTTCCAATTACCAATGGGATTTGTACAGTTGGCGGGGGGCACGAATCACACCACTGTTGCGAAAATGCGACAACAGGGCATTAAGGCGGCAGGGATAGCCTATGGTAGTTATGGGCGGAAGATTTTGGCAGATTTACTGGATCGGCATCAAGGTAATTTAGAAGACTATCCCGAAATCCTTGATCAAGCGGTCAAAATTGCGAGGAGTTTAGTTGAGCCTCTCAAAGGTGCTAGCCCTGGTGATTTCTGATGGAGAATCTGGGAATAGATAGGATAATTCCTAAAAATAATCGAATTTGGAAAACCTATAGTTCCCAAAATTTTTCGCCTTGACTATGGATAAATTTTTGGAGGAAGTCTGGCAGTAGGTATGGCAAACAGTACCAATCCGAGCGATGGTCAATTGGCAGAGCAATAATTAACTGTCCAAAGTCATCGGAATCTGGATCGCATTTTACAACCAGCAAATCAGAGTCACCAAGAAACTCGCCAATAACTAGATCGCCATCTTGAAACTCATGAGACTTTTGCTCTAAAGTCCTGCGTCTTTCAAGAACTTTTTGAGGAGACCAAATAATCAATCCAGATTGTCCGTAAGTTTTATCTTCAAAAAGACGCAATCCACTACACTTTTGCCATAGCTCTCGGAGATCATCCGGTAAAGAGATATGTAGCCTGGTTTCTAGATCTGTTACAGATTTTGTAAGC
>JBIKNH010000120.1:0-13461 GCA_044358815.1 Pseudanabaenaceae cyanobacterium
ATATGAAGGAACTGGTCTAGGTTTAGCGCTTGTGAAACAAATTATAGAACTACATGATGGGCAAGTGATGGTGGAGAGCACCTTAGGGAAAGGTAGTTGTTTTACCGTCGCTCTACCCTATGCGCCTGTTTCTCAAATCCGGCAATCCCCTCGCATTAACTCAGTGGAAGCTAAGAGCAGTCAGCCAACTGGATTAGAAAGAGAAATGCCCATGATTTTACTAGCAGAAGATAACGAAGCGAATATTCAAACGTTTACTTCTTATTTAACGGCGGTAAATTATCGGTTAATCATAGCCCACAATGGGCAAGAGGCAGTGAATGCTGCGGAAACCTACAGTCCGGATATCATTCTGATGGACATTCAAATGCCTGATATGGATGGTTTGGAGGCAATTCGTCGGATTCGTGGTAACCCAGTAACGGCAGAGATTCCGATTATCGCCTTAACCGCCTTAGCAATGACTGGTGATCGGGAGCGCTGTTTAGAAGCCGGTGCAAATGAGTATATGTCCAAACCCGTGCGGTTCAAACAACTCAATGCGAAAATTCAGGAAATTCTAAAGATCTAGCGAACTCAATATCCAGGTAATAGACCCAGGTAATAAACTTAATCTAATAAACTTAATATTTTAGCGAACTGTTGGGGCTGTTCATAATGTCCATTGTGCCCACAATTCTCTAAATAGACTAGATGCGCATTCGGTAGAAGTGACAGCATTTCCTGATTAATTTCTCTAAATTTTGGATCTAAATCCCCAACCACTAACCAAGTGGGCAATTGGATTTGGTTTAATTCTTGCCATAAACTCTGCTGCCAACCCACTCCCAAACCTCTCAAACTCAAGGCTAAATGCTGGGGATTTTGGGCGGCACGTTGCGCTTTCAGGTGCGTAAATTCAGGATGAGCGCGTAAAGTTTTAAATAAATCCTGACTGTACCAGTGATCAATAAAATCTGGAAAATCAGCCTGATTTAAACCCATTAATTGCTGAACTAGAGCGAGATCCTTTTGCTGGCGTAATTGTTGCTGGTCTTGGGATTTCAACCCTGGAGAAGCCGATTCTAGAACCAAGTATTTAACGTGGTTTTTGATATAGTCAGGGAACCGATGGGCAAAATATAGCGCCAATCTGCCCCCCAACGAATAACCCACTAAAATAATTTGACTCACGCCTAAACTAGTTTCCAAATGGATTAGAAACTTCTGTAATGCTTCCGCCACATTAGGCATGGTATAACCTAGGGCTAGTGATTCTAGATCTACAGTTTGAGAATCAGAATCAACTAGATCGACTTCTGTTTTACCATGCCCAGGTAAGTCTATAGTAATACATGGCATAGATTCGGGGAGATGCTGCATTACACTACTAAAATCCTGGGTATCACCTAGAAACCCATGCCAGAAAACTAGCACAGGAACTGACATAGGTGATAGTTGCTTCTGTAATAAATGCTCTCGATAAATTCGATAATGAATCTGATAAATAAATCCATTATGAATTAACTTCGCATTCAAATCCTGAGTGCCTGCCATTTAAAGTGAAGTTCCCTAAGCTGAGAAGTACTTAGCCGCTGGGTGATAGGTAATAATTGCCGTAGTGGACTGTTCCGGATAAAGTTGTTCGCTTTCGTCCATATACATATTAATTCGTGCCACCTCCAACAGCGACAACTGCTTCAACTGATCCGGAATATGAGGACAAGCAGGATAACCAAAGCTATACCGCGAGCCACGATAGCGCTGGGCTAACACATCCCGTAAAGCCGTCGGTTCTTCCGCTCCAAAACCTAATTCACGGCGAATCCGGGCGTGGGTCCATTCCGCTAGAGCTTCCGCCACCTGGACCGCGATGCCATGAAAATAGAGATATTCCGTGTATTTATTCTCAGCGAATAACTTTTGGGCAGCTTCGGTGGCAATTTCTCCTGCTGTCACCGCCTGCATCGGAAACACATCAATGATTCCTGATTCTTGCGGCGCGAAAAAGTCCGCAATACACAGCCGTTTTCCGGAACGTTGGCGCGGAAAATCAAAACTAGTTACCGCAGTTAAATCCGCTAATGGAACGGTGCTATTTTGTGCCACTTGCCGCCAATCGTAGACTGTGAGTGTATTTTCTGCCGCACTGCAAGGGAAATAACCATAAATCACCTGTGGCTGCAACAGATTTTCGCTAATCACCCGCTCTTTCCATTCTGCCAAAATGGGATGCACGGTTTCTTGTAAGAAGACATCATATTCTTCCCGAGGCTGGTCCTTGGGTTTACGGAACTGCCATTGACCCACAAACAGCGCTTGCAAATCTAAATAACTGAACACTTCTTCCCAAGGAATTGCCTCGCCACTGAGGATCTGAGTTCCCCAGAATGGCGGTGCTGGGCGCTCAATATCTACGGCAATCGCTTCAGAGCGGCGGGTATCAATGACTTTTACCACTGGAGTTTGCGTCGGCTCATTTTGAGTGGTTTCTGATGCTTCACTTGTCCCCGATTGTGATTCAGAAACTGATTCAGAAACTGGTTCGGAAGCTATCAAATTTGCACTATCTTCAGTCAAAAAGCCCCGTAAATCATCCCATTGATCATTAGCTTTCGCTTGCATCAGATGATCCATGAAATGCAAATCCGAGAAAGCATCTTTACCATAGATCACTTTTCCTTTGTAGGCATTTTGACAATCTTGATTCACAAATTTGGAAGTCAACGCCGCGCCGCCCAAAATCACTGGCACAGTAATGCCACGACGATTAAACTCCTCTAAATTCTCCTTCATAAATGCCGTAGATTTCACCAGTAAGCCGCTCATGGCAATACAGTCAGCCTTACTTTCTTCATAAGCCTTGATAATATTTTCCACTGGTTGCTTAATGCCAATATTCACCACTTTATAGCCATTATTGGAAAGAATAATATCTACCAAATTCTTACCAATATCGTGAACATCGCCCTTAACAGTGGCAATCAGGAATACGCCCTTATTGGAACCTTCAGCTTTTTCCATATACTGCTCTAGGTAAGCAACCGCAGCTTTCATAGTTTCCGCTGACTGCAACACGAAAGGCAATTGCATCTGTCCCGAACCAAATAACTCGCCCACCACCTTCATACCATCGAGCAAGAAATTATTGATAATATCGAGGGGCTTATAGTCCTTCAGTGCTACTTCTAGGGCTGTTTCCAAGCCGATCCGTTCTCCATCAATAATATGATTCTTCAATCGCTCATCAATGGGCAAATTCAGATTAACTTGCTGATCCTTTTTGGTGGTCACCCCTTCAAATAGCTTCGTAAATTCCGTCAAAGGATCATAAATACAAATATCACCTTGGAATTGCCGCTGATCATAAACCAACTGCCGCGCTACTTCTAACTCCTTCTCTCCAATACGATTGAGAGGCAAAATCTTACTCGCATGGACAATGGCGGCATCCATTCCCGCTTGCATTGCTTCATGTAAAAAGACCGAGTTTAAGACCATCCGCGCTGCTGGACTCAAACCGAACGAAATATTTGACACCCCTAACATCACATGGACTTCAGGCATTGCGGCTTTAATGCGGCGAATTGACTCGATAGTTTCAGCAGCATTCCGTCGATCTTCTGCAATCCCTGTCGAAATCGGTAACGCCAACGTATCAAAGAAGATTTCACTAGGAGGAATTTGAAATTCTTCCGTAATTTGGCGATAGGCGCGTTCGGCAATGGCATATTTTTGATCAGCGGTCCGTGCCATACCATCTTCATCAATTGTACCAACTACAATCCCAGCACCGTATTGTTTGGCGAGTTCCAATACCTTACAAAATCTTGGCTCACCGTCTTCGTAGTTAGTGGAATTGAGAATACATTTGCCCCCAGCTACCTTCAGCCCCGCTTCCATTTTCTCCCATTCCGTAGAATCGAGCATCAGAGGCAAAGTTACATTAGTCACCAGTCGCGAAACCAGTTCCTTCATGTCTTTTTGTCCATCTCTGCCTACATAATCCACATTCACATCAATTATATGGGAACCTTCTTTCACTTGATTCCGCGCTAGAGCCACCAAGCCATCCCAATCTTCCGCATTGAGTAAATCTCTGGTTTTCTTGGAACCGCTGGCATTGAGGCGCTCCCCCACAATCAGGAAAGAATTATCCTGAATATAGGGCTGAGAACTGTAAATCGAAGCAGCGGAAGGCACATATTGGGGCTGCCGTTCCTTTGCCCGTAAGGTTTGCGCCGCATCTGCCAAAGCCTTGATATGAGCAGGAGTTGTACCGCAACAGCCCCCGATCACCTGCACGCCCATCTCTTCCACAAATTGCCGCAAATGACTCTGTAAATCCGGCGGTGTCAGCCGATAAAATGCTTTGCCGCCCACGTTTTCTGGTAAACCTGCGTTAGGAATACAAGAAATAATAAAGGGCGCATTATCACAGAGATAACGAATATGTTCCGTCATCTGATCGGGACCAGTGGCGCAATTCAAACCCAAAATATCAATATCATAGGGTTCTAAAATCGTTACGACTGCGGAAATATCCGAACCGACTAGCATAGTTCCAGTAGCTTCCATTGTCACGGAAACCATGACCGGCAGCCTTGCCCCTTTATTTCGGAAAACCTCTTCTACGGCATTGAGTGCCACTTTGATTTGCAATACATCCTGACAGGTTTCCAATAATAATAAATCCGCACCACCATCATACAAACCTTCAATCTGTTCCACAAATGACTGTTTCATCGCGTCAAAGTCAATGTGTAACAGCGTCGGTAATTTAGTCGTGGGACCGATAGACCCAGCTACAAACCGAGGCTTTTCTGGGGTGGAAAATTCTTGGGCGACTGTCTTCGCTAATTCCGTCGCTTTTTTGCTGAGTTCGTAAGCTAAATGTCCCAGATTATATTCATTGAGAACGATGGAAGTACCGCCAAATGTATCGGTTTCAATGACATCGGCTCCAGCGGCGAGGAAATCTCGATGCACCGTTGCCACTGCTTCGGGCTTAGTAATGATCAGATATTCGTTACAGCCTTCGTATTCTGCCCCACCAAAGTCCGCCGCAGTCAGATTCTGGACTTGCAAATTAGTTCCCATCGCACCATCGAAGACAATCACGGGACGGCTGGGATCGTGTAAGCGTTGCAGAAAAGGACTGTTTAAGGAACTGCTCATGGGACTATTGCTGTGAAGGAATTTCTGAAATAATTACGGTGATAAAGGTGATAAAACAAATACTTACGTTAAATATTCACTTTAAGCATTTGCATGAAATACTTGCATTAGATATTCCATTAAGTATTGCATTAAGTATTCGGTTCCAACGTTTTGGTTTCGGGCTTTATTTTAGCAATAATTAATCACGGCTTGGTTAAATGCTGACTATGCCATGTAAACGCTTTTGGCTCAAACTATTGACTCGAACTATTGACTTAATGAAGCTGCCCCAAATGTGGCGTTAAATTGCCGACACCAAATAGCCACAGACTTAAATTCAGTAGGTTTGATGTTTTTGGGGATGGGGTAACGCTGTTGTCCAGTGAATTTGCCTAGGGGCGCAACCAAAACATAATCCTCTGATTTGATGCTATATGCTGGCGGTTTAGTGGAACCAATTACATCAGGATCACGATGGAGAATCACAAATAAGTCGGGACCACTGCTACTAGTGGCAAATTCCTGATCTAGTTCCACAAACCATTGTCCATTCTCAATAAAAACCGCTGCTTTGCCTTTGGTAGGATGTTCGCCATTAACAAACTTGCCGTTACGGGATATGCCACTAGGGGGCATGGCACTAGGGGGCATGTTGCTAGGGGCAGCGTTTGGGCTAGCACTGGCAGTCACTGTGGGGTTACCAGTGGCAGACGGTGGACTCACCACATTCTGAGGATTGCTCCGACAACCCAAACAGCCAAAAACCAGCGTAAAGGCTAAACCAATGCCAGTCACCAGAAAATAAGTAGATGTGACCATTTGTTGCGGCTCCGTTTAGGTTTGTAGTTGCCAAGATCAGGAATGGATTGGCATGGATTCATCTAGGAACAGGAAACGAAGGCTTTAAACCAATGCCTTTTGGCGCAGATAGTGATCACACAGAACCAATGCCACCATTGCTTCCACCATCGGCACAGCGCGGGGCAACACACAGGGATCATGGCGACCTCTGCCCGTCAAAGTCGTTTCTGTACCCGTGAGATCTACGGTTTTTTGTTCTTGAAGAATCGTTGCTGTCGGCTTAAATGCCACCCGCATCAGAATGTCTTCACCGTTGGAAATGCCGCCCTGAATGCCGCCGGAGTAGTTGGTGCAGGTGCGGATGCGGTCCCCTTCCATAAAGAATTCATCATTGTGTTCCCGTCCAGTGAGCAAAGTCCCCGCAAATCCAGAGCCAATTTCAAACCCTTTAGTTGCAGGTAATGACATTACAGCTTTAGCTAAATCTGCTTCTAGTTTGTCAAAGATCGGCTCCCCTAAACCAATGGGAACTTGCCGCGCCACACATTCCAGAATGCCACCGACGGAATTTCCTTCCCGCCGAATTGCGTCAATGTGGTTAATCATCTGCTCTGCCATTGCCGGATCAGGACAGCGCACGATATTACTTTCTACCTGATCTAGGGTCACCGTTGCCGGATCAATCCCAGTGGCTTCGATGTGATGGACGCGCTTCACATAGGCAATTACTTCAGTTCCTGCCACCTGTCGCAAAATCTTTTTCGCAATTACCCCAGCAGCAACCCGTCCGATGGTTTCCCTTGCTGAAGAGCGCCCGCCCCCTTGCCAATTCCGAATGCCATATTTAGCCTGATACGTGGCATCGGCATGGGACGGACGAAACTTGGTCGCCATTTCTGCATAGTCTTGGCTGCGGGCATCTTTGTTATGGACCATGATCATGATCGGCGTGCCCAAGGTTTTACCCTCAAATACCCCAGACAAAATCTCGGCGCGGTCTTCCTCTTTGCGCGGGGTGGTAATTTTGCTCTGACCAGGCTTGCGGCGATCTAAATCCACCTGAATTTCCGCCACATCTAGATCAATGCGGGGCGGACAACCATCAATGATGACCCCTACGCCCCCACCGTGGGATTCGCCAAAGGTTGTAATCCGAAAGAAATGACCAAAAGTACTGCCCATGTGTCCTGCAAAAACTTACTAAATTTGACACTCCCCGCGAGTAAAGCGACGAGGATTCCTGATTCATTGAGACAACTTACCAACTAGACTTGCATCTAATTGGCATCAGGTCGAACTCTCCACAGGCGTGAATTTGGGTATGCCCTACCCTATTTAGACCACTAGCCAAGATATTCAGCGCCGCATTATGGTCACGGTCTAGTACAGTGCCACAATGCCCACAGTGATGAGTACGCTGACTCAATGTTTTGATAACCTGCTTACCGCAGTTTGAACAATTCTGACTGGTATATTGAGACGGCACTGCAATAGTCACTTTACCAAATACCTTGCCAAAATACTCAACCCATTGCCGAAACATTGACCAACTAGCATCACTGATCGACTTAGCTAGTTTGTGATTTTTAACCATATTCCGCACTTGCAAATCTTCGTAGGCAATCAGGTCGTTAGACCAAACCACGCACCTTGCAGTTTTTACTGCAAAGTCTTTACGCTGCCTTGATACTTGCAAATGCTTTTTGGCTAATCGTTTAATTGCTTTTCTTCGATTAGCAGAACCCTTTTTACGTTTAGAAACTTTGCGTTGCAACTTTTTAAGCTGACGCTCCGACTTCCTAAGATATTTGGGATTCTCAACTGTTTGACCATTGCTATCAGTATAGAAATGATGCAAACCAACATCTAAACCGATAGTAGTTTTTGATGGTTGAATTTCTTCATGCCGATCCACATCGGCACAGAACTGAGCATAGTAACCATCGGCTCGGCGCACCAATCTAATGCGCTTAATCTGCTCAATCTGATAGAAATTAAGGTCACGACTACCGATTAATTTGAGTCTGCCAATCTTGAAACCATTAGTCAAAGTTAAGTATTTCCGATCTCTACTCAGATTCCATCCTGAAGTCTTGTATTCCACAGAATGACCACGCTTTTTGAATTTGGGAAAGCCTTTTTTGCCTGATACTTTCTTCTTGCAATTTTCAAAGAATCGGTTAATTGCTGACCATGCTCTTTCGGCACTGGCTTGTCTGGCTTGAGAATTTAACTTTTTGGCAAATTCAAACTCTTTGGCAAGCACAGCGCAGTATTTATTGAGGTCATACTTATCGCTATCTTTAACATCCATCCACAATCTCAAAGCCTTATTACGCACAAACAGAGCAGTACAACCTCATTGATGAGGCGATTCGTACTGCTCTGTTTTGCCTTTTAGTTTTGCTTCGAGTACTAGCATTGATTTTAAAGGTCTTATGCTATATATCCTAGCATAGAATATATGAATTAATACAAAGCCGTCCTAGTGGTCGCTGAGCTTGTTGAAGTGAAGGACGGGGTTTTAAACCCATTTTTCCGATAAATTACCAGACAACTGCACTAAATTCAACCTTGGCGAAGTGAAGGTCATTGCGATACAATCAATATATCGATGCACATCAATATATCTTGCCTTTTATACTCCAGCCAATCCAGTACAAATCTGGAAAAGCCTGGAAAAGTTTAGAAAAGGTTTCACGGTCTTTCTATTCCATTGCGCAGATCATCATGACTACACAAAATTCTCGCCAATCTACTACCTCGGAACTGACCTTTTTTGAGAGGTATTTAACTGTTTGGGTGGTTATCTGTATCGTGATCGGGATTGCCGTCGGTCGTCTATTGCCTACGGTCACTACCTTCCTAGACTCCATGAATATTTATGAAGTCTCCGTTCCCATTGCGATTTGTTTATTCTTCATGATGTATCCCATCATGGTAAAAATCGACTTTACCCAAGCGAAAAATGCCCTCCGTGCCCCCAAGCCCGTCCTACTGACACTGGTAGTAAATTGGCTCATCAAACCTTTTACAATGGTTGCCTTTGCGGTGTTCTTTTTGGGAACTGTATTTCGCCCGTTGATCACTAGCACCGAAATCCTGCGCGGCGCACAAGTTCCCCTGGCTGATTCCTATATTGCCGGAGCGATTTTATTGGGAATTGCCCCCTGTACGGCGATGGTCATGGTGTGGGGCTATCTGTCCTATGGTAATCAAGTTTTGACTTTGATTATGGTGGCGGTTAATTCCTTAACGATGCTCTTGTTCTATGCGCCGCTGGGGAATTGGCTCTTACGCACCAGTAATCTGATTGTGCCTTGGCAAACCCTGGTGCTATCTGTGTTGATTTATGTGGCATTACCCCTAGGGGCTGGGATGTTTAGTCGCTATTGGGTCATTAAAACCAAGGGCAAGAAGTGGTTTGAGCAGAAGTTTTTGAAAGCCTTATCGCCCATTGCGACGATTGCCTTACTGACTACTTTGATTGTGTTATTTGCTTTCAAGGGAGAAGTAATCCTAAAAAATCCGCTGCATATTCTGCTGATCGCTGTGCCTCTATTTATCCAAACGATCTTTATTTTCACGATTAGTTATGTTGCCGCGCTGAAGTTGGGTATGGACTATGAGGATGCAGCACCGGCGGCGATGATTGGTGCAAGTAATCATTTTGAGGTGGCGATCGCTACGGCAGTTGTCCTATTCGGTTTAAATTCAGGCGCTGCCCTAGCCACAGTGGTGGGAGTATTGATCGAAGTGCCTGTGATGCTGCTGTTGGTAGAAGTCTGCAAACGGACGGCTTTCTGGTTTCCGCGTCATCCCGAAAAAGCATTACTTCATGATCCTAGGTGTCCCCAATCTCTGGAGTGATCAGTTGTTAAATCAATTCATCAATAATAGACGGAAATACAATAGATAAACTTAGTAGACAGAGCGCCCAAGTTGCCACTGCTGAGCCGCTTGTAACCGTTGTAAAACTACTTCATACCGCGCTAATCTTTGATAATCTGCATCGGTGGGATTAGCAATGCGGGTGATATCCATATTATGAGACACGTCAGCAATTTTGACAGTCATCGCTAGAGGATTAGACATTACTCGATCTAAATATTCTTCATAGGACTCCCCAGGACGTTTTGTAATTGCCTGCACCGCTGCCACAATCTCAGGGGTAAATCCTGCATCCACTAAGTCTTGGGCAACTAGGTTAGAGTCTTCCAGGCTATCATGCAGCACGGCAACTATTTTGGCTTCTGGAGAGTCCACCCGCGCCATGACTGCTAAGGGGTGTTGAATATAAGGTTGTCCTGCTTTGTCGGTTTGTCCTTCGTGGGCTTGGGTGGCAATGGTGATTGCTGTAGCTAATAAGGTCTCGTAGTTTAGTTGCACCATCATAAATCTGTCCGCAAATGGTTTAACGCTGGGGTCTAATAAAAAGTTTTTTTGGCGGTTTCTCTTTGGCAGTTAAAGAATAGCATAGCAAGTCTTGAAACCTGTGCATTGTGATCAAAGGCTTCACCTAGTCCTAAGCCCAGTTGTTAGGATAGGTTGTGGGCATAAATAATCTGTGCAGTTCGGGTGTTAATTAGTCATAATTTAGTCATAATCAGTGAAGGTTAAGAATTAATTAATTTCTAATTAATTTATAATTAATCTCTAATTCATGTTCCCTTAATTTCTAGATTAACTAGATTAATTAGACTTAACCCTGGTGCTATAACTATTCTTCCTTGCCACAGCTAGTTTTACCCCAGCTAGTCTTGTCAATTAGTCTTGCCAATTGGAACTGCGGTGGATCAAAGCCAAAGATAGCGCCATTTCTTCAGTGCATTGATTGATCACCAACGCATCCTCTAAATTAATTGCCCCTTGGGTTTGCCACTGCAACGACAAAATACCTAAGGATGCTTGTTGAAATTTCACCACAGTTACCAGATGTTGTTTAATTTGGTGTTCTTGATAACCTGCGAATTGCCCCAAGTCAGGATCATCAACCACATCGCCACAAAACTGACTAGATGTACTTTCAATTGCTCTAATCACTAGGGGTGTTTCTGTAATGGCATAACCAAAAGGTATTCCCAGACGGCTGAAACTCCCAGATATATCGTTAGTTTGTCCGTCGTCAATCACAATGAAATCGCAGAAGTCTCCATTAAAACTACTGCTAAACGATTCCGCAATGGTTTGTAAAGCTGCTTCCCAATCTGCCGAACGCTGGGAAACTTCAATAAATTTACTCTGTAATTGCTTTTGCAGTTGCGAACGACGTAACTCGCTAATCCGTTGCTTTTGTAAAGCATAGGTTTCTGAAGCTTTGATTACCACATCCCTTAACTGTTCCGGGTCCCAAGGTTTGGTTAGGTACTGGCACACTTGACCGGAATTAATTGCATCGATCAAATCCTCAACATCAGTGAAACCCGTCAAAATCATCCGCATGGTGTCGGGAAACACTGGCACAGTTTGCCGCAGGAACTCTGTCCCCTTCATCTCCGGCATTCTTTGGTCAGAGATAATTACCGCTACCTCCCCTTCTTGACGCAACACCGCTAATGCTTCGTGACCACTCTCTGCCTGAAATACCTGAAAGTCACGGCGAAAAGTGCGGTAAAGCAATTCGCGATTGTCTTGCTCATCGTCCACCACCAATAACTTGGGTTTGGTCGTTTTTGTCGGGACTAGAGTATGGGAAGAACCTAGAGCCTTAATAGTCATAGGGTTATGTTGATTCAAACGACGTGATCGCTACTTGCTACCGAAATGCACTGTCACAAAAAATAGAGGCAGCAGGCTGACTGAGCCGACTTACCTCTATCTTAGGGCAAATTTTACCCTGATTTGCTATAAAGATCGGCTACCAAAAGCCAATGGCTAAGGGCAGGTTTAAGGCAGTCAAAACCTAGGTGAATTTGTTCAATCTATGGTGATTAATCTAGTAAATCTAGTAATTAATCTAATGCAACCAGATTCGCCCTAAAGCCTGACATCCTAACCCTGACCTTTAGCACCGATCTCAAAAGTGCCTTACAAATCAAAGACCAATTACACCGCAGCGGCAGCAACTGCAACTTGGGTCAATTCGCCCTTGGTGTACTTCACAGCGTAGGTTTCAACGCTAGCTTGCTTGATCTTACTGGCTTGACCAGCGCTACCAAATTGAATGAAGCGATCAGCACAAACTTTTTGCATGTACTTGATGGAGGGCTTCAGGAAGTGGCGGGGGTCAAATTCCTTGGTGTTGGTGGCGAGGGCTTCACGGACAGCGGCGGTGATTGCCAAACGGTTGTCGGTGTCGATGTTGACCTTACGCACACCGCTCTTGATACCCTTTTGGATTTCTTCTACAGGCACGCCGTAGGTTTCAGGGATCGTACCGCCGTATTGGTTGATCAAAGCCAACAAATCTTCGGGCACAGAGGAAGAACCGTGCATTACCAAGTGGGTGTTAGGCAAGCGACGGTGAATTTCTTCGATGCGGCTGATTGCCAAAATTTCACCAGTGGGCTTACGGGTGAACTTGTAAGCACCGTGGCTGGTACCGATGGCAACGGCTAAAGCATCAACTTGGGTCCGCTCTACGAAATCAGCGGCTTCATCGGGATCGGTCAACAACTGAGAATGATCCAAAGCGCCTTCAAAACCGTGACCGTCTTCGGCTTCACCCTTACCGGTTTCGAGGGAGCCTAAGCAACCTAATTCGCCTTCAACGCTAGCGCCGATGGCATGGGCTACTTTGACTACTTCACTGGTAACGGCAACGTTATATTCATAGCTAGCGGGGGTCTTAGCGTCGGCTTCTAAGGAACCGTCCATCATCACGCTGGTAAAGCCATTTTTGATGGCGGAATAACAGGTGGCGGGTTCGTTACCGTGATCTTGGTGCATCACGATGGGAATATTGGGGTAGGTTTCTACCGCTGCTAATACTAAGTGGCGCAAGAAGTTTTCGCCAGCATAGTTACGAGCACCACGCGAAGCTTGCAGAATCACTGGGCTGTCGGTTTCAACAGCAGCCTTCATGATCGACTGGATTTGCTCCATGTTGTTGACGTTAAAGGCGGGGATCCCGTAGCCGTTTTCTGCCGCGTGATCGAGCAGCAATCGCATGGGTACTAAAGCCATATCTGATATATCTCCTAAATGATGTGGATCAAGGCTTGCTTATCAACTGTTACCAATCTTAAGATATTATCTTAAAACATTTTGAAGTTTTTATCCGAGTAAAATAATCTGTCGAGTAAGTATTTTTTCTTAGTCAAGCCTGATGCGTCTCAACTGCAATGGGGTGGGAGATACTGAGAAAGTTTACCTGAAAGTTTTATTTGTGATTTATTAATGAGACCAATGAGTTATGAAGAGTATCTCGCTTGGGAAGAAACCCAAGAAACTCGTCATAATTACATTGATGGCTTGGTTGTGGCTATGGCGGGCAGCAGCAGAAACCATAACCGAGTTGCCTTAAATTCTTTTAAAGTGTTAGACAATGCCCTGAGCGATCGCCCTTGTGAGGTTTTCATC
>JBIKNH010000121.1:0-13457 GCA_044358815.1 Pseudanabaenaceae cyanobacterium
TGCAGTTCTGGGTCATAAAGTAAAAAGAGATAGTTGTCCCGCAATACTGGGAAACGATATACCTGCATAGCTTTATCTGGACTGTGACTAGGACGTTATTTTAGGTTACGTCAACTCAAGTACTTTAGGCTACAAACTTCACTCTAATAGTTTTTGTACCGCCAATTCCCACTAAAAAAGCTGTTGATGTCAAACAAAAGACAATTCAACAGCTTTTTAGATAGATCTGGTTTCACCTTGATTTCAATTACAAAAATGCTTCTGAATGCAATTGTGTAATCTCAGTCGTCTCATTTATGGGCAGAGAGAGAATCGAACTCTCATGCTGTCGCCAGCGTCAGATTTTGAGTCTGATGCGTCTACCAATTTCGCCATCCGCCCGAATCGCGTGAGAACTAATATAACAATAACCTTTGGGTTTTGGCAACCCCTAAAACAAAGTTTTTTTGATACTTTTCGAGGCTTTGGTATGTCTGACGATTTTCGGGAATGTTACCCCCTAGAAATATTCTAGAAATATTCCCGACGGAAATCCTGCAAAATGTTCAACAGTTGACGCTGGCAATTGGCAGGAATAAATTCCCCAATGGGTAAACTCCGTTGTCCTGCACCAATGGTAACGGTAATCTCTTGCAACACCTTTGTAATATCAGCAGTAGTAATGTCACCCTCTTGAATTAAAGGGTAAAACTTTTCTGCCATAGGGGTATGTAGTTTGGCATCGGTCAGGTATAGATGCCATTTCGCAATGTCTAGATAGACTTCACTGCCGATGGTGGCGGCTAACTGTTCAATGGTTTGGGATACGCTCATGGGATAGCTGCCTCAAAGATTAACGGTCGGAACTAACGGTATTAACGATTTGATTTCGATCAACGATTTTTTGCCCAAACCCATGCGCCATGACTGACTAGAGCCATTGCCCATAGGCTGCTGGTCCAGAGGGTCCATTCCCAGTCCGCATACATGACGGACCGGACAAACCACATGCCGGTATTGACGGCAAAAAAGATCGAGACATGGAGGGTAAAGTTAACCCGTCTTTCTAGCTGTTGATATTCGGGATCGTTGGGATCGGGGGGCTTGGATAATTTGGGCATGGGTCGATGGTTAAATTTTACGTAAACTGCGACATACTTGGATTATTTAGATTTTAGCGGAAAAGCGAAGCTTACAAAGTGGGGTTTTGTTAGGTGGGGTTTTGCCAGGAAATTGCCCTATCTAGCAGATTGCGGTCTTAGCAAATTACAGCTACAAGTTCAATTGCAAGTTCATTAATGCAGAGTTATAGCATTCCCATCCTATGTCTCAGATTGCCAGCACCACCGCACCTCAACCGTCCTCAGCCCCAGAGCCTTCTACATCAAAACCTGCCGAGGCTGAGATACTATGCCCCCATTGTTGCCGCACCGCTACTAATGGCATCAAGTGCCAAGGAATTTGTGTGGCTGACAGTAACTACTAGCAACAAAATCTAATAACGAAATTATTAGCGCCAATCACTAGAAACAGTTAATCAGTGCTTCTTAAGTTTAAGCACCAACTAAACCTAGGGGGTATTGGAGATACTAAGGCACTGCATAGGATAGTAAGTAACTGATCAGTAAATGTTATGATGCAAGGTGCGCTAGGAGTGCCTGGGGAAACCTCAGGCTGAGAATACATCCTTAGAACCTGTTCGGCTCATACCGGCGTAGGAAAGCAAACTATTGAGGGCAAGATATGACTTTCGGATCAAATAAACCACAGACTAGCACTGCTCCATTGCGGCGCGGTGAGTATCGTGGGACTCAGATGCATTGCGCACGTCAAGGCATCATCACAGAGGAAATGCAATATGTGGCATGGCGTGAAAACTTGCCCGTAGAACTAGTGCGGTCTGAAGTGGCTCGCGGTCGGGCAATTATTCCCGCTAATAAAAACCACACCAACCTAGAACCAATGGCGATCGGCATTGCATTTTCCTGCAAAGTTAATGCCAATATTGGTGCATCTCCTAATGCTTCTGACATTAATCAGGAAGTAGAAAAATTGCATTTGTCTGTCAAGTACGGTGCAGATACCGTCATGGATCTGTCCACCGGTGGCGGCAACCTTGATGTGATCCGGACTGCCATTATCAATGCTTCCCCTGTGCCCATTGGGACAGTGCCAGTCTATCAAGCCCTAGAGCGGGTCCACGGTCGCGTAGATAACATGACCGCTGATGACTTTCTCCATGCCATTGCTACCCAAGCTGAACAAGGGGTGGACTATCAAACTATCCACGCCGGAATTTTGATCGAGCATTTGCCTTTGGTCAAGGATCGCATTACAGGGATTGTGTCCCGAGGTGGCGGTATTCTTGCCAAGTGGATGTTACATCACCATAAGCAAAATCCTCTTTACACTCACTTCAATGACATCATCGAAATCTTCAAAAAATATGATGTGTCTTTCAGTTTGGGTGACTCGTTGCGTCCAGGCTGTTTACACGATGCTTCTGATGCAGCACAGTTGGCAGAACTGAAAACCTTGGGGCAACTGACCCGCCGCGCTTGGGAACATGACATTCAAGTGATGGTGGAAGGTCCTGGTCATGTGCCAATGGATCAGATCGAGTTTAATGTCCGCAAGCAAATGGAAGAATGTTCTGAAGCGCCTTTCTATGTGTTGGGTCCTTTGGTGACGGACATCGCCCCTGGTTATGATCACATTACTTCTGCCATCGGTGCGGCAATGGCGGGCTGGTACGGTACAGCAATGCTCTGTTATGTCACCCCCAAAGAGCACCTCGGTTTACCCAATGCCGAAGATGTGCGTAATGGTTTGATTGCCTATAAGATCGCCGCCCATGCCGCTGACATTGCTCGCCATCGCCCCAATGCCAGAGATCGCGATGATGAACTGTCCCGCGCTCGGTATAACTTCGACTGGAATCGTCAGTTTGACCTGTCCCTCGATCCGGAGCGGGCACGGGAATACCACGATGAAACTTTGCCAGCGGATATTTACAAAGAAGCGGAATTTTGTTCCATGTGTGGTCCGAAGCATTGCCCCATGCAAACCAAGATCGACAGTGAACAAATCAGCGAATTGGAAAAATTCTTGGCAAGCCAAAGCAAGGAAACTGTCAAGGCTTAGGGTAATTTCCCTGCGGGACTATTCCATAGGGGAGTAAACCCAAAATAAAAACATAAAACCTAATAGGAAGATAGAGGCAACCAGTTTTTTGATGTTGGTTGCCTCTGTCTTATGGTGTTTTTTGAAAAACGAGTATGAGAAGAAAGATTAAATAAGATTGAGCATGACTTTGCAGTTCCCAAAAGCATCTCTCAAGAAGAGGAGAGATTATGCTCATCACCACACATCTTTATAGGTTTTAATCAAGCAACCTCGCAATTGATTCATTATGTCATTGATTTGTGGTTGTTGCATATTTATGATTCCAATTTGTTATTTCCTAAAATTTTTTGCCTCCACAACTTCAGACTAGTCACTGAAACCTTTAAGCAAAAGCTCTTCTACCAATTTTTCTAATTCTTTGCCTTCAGGAAGATTCCTGATATGTTTTCTAATATCCTGACGAATATTGGCAAAGTAAACGTCTCTCAATTTAAGTTGAGCAACTTCTTTTTCTAGAGCTTTACCAATTTTTGAGATTTCAAGATGTAACTTAGATTTAGCGCTAAATTTGGGGATTTTTAGTTGCCAAACGTGCTTATGTATATCCCTTTCATCTTTTCCATAGGACATTAAAGGACGAGTTTCTAAAGTTGTAATCTCTGCATTTAAAATCGCGCACAAATAATGTGATTCTTCTGTACTTTCAGTTGTTGCCCAATAAAGTTTACTTTCTATAATAGCTTGTCTATTAGATAATCTAGCAGAGCAAATATGCATTCCAGATGTTGCATACAAAACTCTTTCTTTTGGTATTGGGAACTGCTGGGTTAGTTTCCCCATATAGTCAATTTGCTCAATTAAGGATAAACGAGTACTAACAGACTTATTTGACATCCATATTTCTTCAGCATTGCGCCACCAATCACATAAGCCAGGATACATATCAATTAGCTCAGATTCCCCATCCATTAATACTTTTCCATTCCAAGGAATCACTGCTAGTTCAGGCTCTTGACAACGAAAGGGTAAAATAGAAGCCCCTGTATATACTGGCTTTATAAATTCACTTTCAATTGCCCCTTCTAGAGTAGGGAGGTCTTTCCAAGGTTTTTTCTCATTAGCAGATCGTTTTGACTTCACCAATTTACGACCAGAAGCTAACCCCAATGGACTGGATACTTTTTCTTCAACACATAAGAGAACCCTAGGAACTATTATTGCTCCCTGCGAAAACTGAGAATGATATGGAGAAATTTCGGTATCTGAACCTATTTTGATTTTTTCTTTAGTGAATTTAAGCGATTTTTTAATCACACTCCATGAAGATTTCGGCTCATCAATTTTGCCTGTCCAATATGCAGCGGTCAGAGGCATTTTTGAAGGATATCGAGATCGCTTACCAAAAATAACTGATGCCCCCCTAGGGAAAAAATGTGGTCTTAATCTACGCAAATCCCAAGATGGTTTGAACTTAATATATGTCGTTGTTTTCTGGTTAGTATAATCCCCATTTCGGAAGCCACCAAAATATTCTCTATCCGTTACCGAATTAGGCATCACAAAAGCAAATTTTCCACCATCATTTAAATAGGTTTCAATACTTTTAGCAACAAATAATGCTGAAAGATCTTGATGTGTAGCATTTTTTGCACCATGCCAAAGTGACCGCTCTTCACTCATTTCTTTAAATGAATCTTGCATATCTTTAGGCATATTTCGATAGGAAAGCCAAGGCGGATTACCAATCAAAATATCAACCCGATTTTGGGGTAAACCTAACCAAGCAGGGCGCACTAAATTACGCACATAATAACCCCAGATATGATCCCGTCCACTTTCATGGAGTTCACACATGACACTGAAGGTATTTATGAGCGTCTCATGAAACTTCTCAGGAATTGCCAAACGCCGAAATACACCAGTTAAAGAAGGCTTCGCTTTACCTTGAGTCTTCTGAGTCGCCTTATCTGCCAATTCTTTAACAAGCTCGTCAAAATTATGAGAATTTTGCAGAAGCTCATGGGGGAAACGTAACTCGGAAGTAAATAATTGTCCTTCATTATCAGTTTCAATAATCACCTGATCCCTTGACCAGAGATCATATTGTTTTTGTCGCCATTGCATCGAATCAGCCAAGTAGACAGGAATATTAATTTCTCCCCTAGCTGGGTTCATCAAATTATCACGACCGATTGCCAAAAGATAAGTCACACGGGCTAAGGTTACTGCCACTGGATGAATATCAAAACCAATCACATTCTTTGCCAAAATTGCCAGAGATTCACTGATTGATAACTGCTCTTGTTCTGCTTTCTTTAACAGATTTCTGACCGCATGAAATAAGAAAGTCCCAGATCCACAAGATGGATCTAAAACACGTTGATTCAAAGGATCTTTAATCGTCTTGGTAACTATTACTTCTGCCAACCAATCCGGCGTGTAATACTCACCTAATTGCTTTCTTAATTCCTGATCAATAATTGATTCATACAAAACCTTCATAATGTCATAGGAGACTTCACCCCAATTAAATCGAGAAATCTGATGCGCTAGTGACTTAATAAAAATATCGCCTTCATCAACTTCAATTACCCAATCAAAAAAGTCACTTTCAACTACACCATAAATCCCACTCGTCTCAAACTGAGATCCTGATAAAAGAGACGCAGGTGACAAATCATTAACATTCAAACCTAATACAGCATGGGCAATAATTTCCGATACATTTACAAGTAACGTGTGCTCAACAAACAATTCATCACTATCTTTGAACTGACTACCTAATGCTGTGGTTAAAAGTTTTGCCCATAATAGGCGTTTCATCTGTACAGTAGGCAAATGCTTATTTTGTTCATACAAACTCAACAAGGTTGCATGATTAATTGCATAAGAAGAACTTGCTACACCTAGCTTATTATTTATTTCTTCTGGGGTAGGAATTACACCCTGCTTTGTTGCCAAAACACCATCCAGCCAAACAATTAATTTATCTGCATCTGGACTGGTTGCATTAATTAAATGTTTAGATACTTCGACAAATTCCTTAGATGGCTTCAGATGAAAACAACGCCATTCCAAACCATCTGACAAAATTCCAATATAGTTCTGTCCCGTCTGCTGGGTGCGTACCTTAACATAGCCTGACAACTGTTCCATAGCATCAGCTAGAACCTTTCCTTTTCGCAGGTCTTTTTTTACTTCGATGACAACTGAACCAATCTCAATATCAATTCTACGACGATCGCCTAGTTGGGACTCAAGCATCACATCAAGGTCTTCATCATCAAGATCCAAGGATGCTTGTAATAACAAATCTCTAATGCCAGCCTGTATATCAGCTTCAGTACGCTTGGCTTCTCGATCAGCTAATTTTTTTACAATTTCAACAATGTTTGGCATCAGTAACAAAAAACAAATTTTTCAAATTATAGACTGTCAACTAATTCTGACAGATAAATATGACAAATGAATATCTAGCTCAGAATTGTTGACAGATAAAAAACGGGTATAAGTGCCCTACTAACTATCAGTCATGAAAAAATAAACTATCAAAAAGCAACTATCAAAAAGCACTCTATTATTACCCATTCCCTAGCATTCCCAACCATCAATTCGCCAAAACCCAAGTATCCTTACTACCGCCACCTTGAGACGAATTTACCACCAAGGAACCGCGCTTCAGTGCCACACGAGTCAAACCACCCGGATTAACCACGATTTTCTCACCGTAGAGAATATAGGGACGCAAATCAACGTGACAGCCATAAATTTCACCATCAATCAGCGTCGGCACACGGGACAAAGCCAAGGTCGGCTGAGCAATGTAATTCCGAGGCGTGGCTTTAATCTTCAGGGCAAAGGCTTCTCGCTGTTCTGGAGTGGCGTGGGGTCCGACCAACATACCGTAACCGCCGGACTCATTAGCCGCCTTCACCACTAACTGATCCAGATTCTGTAATACATATTCCAACTGCTTCGGTTCCCAACAGAGATATGTCGGGACATTCGCTAAAATTGCCTCTTCACCCAAATAATAACGAATCATTGCCGGCACATAGGCATAAATCACCTTGTCATCGGCTACACCAGTTCCCAACGCATTAGCAATCGCTACTCTGCCTTGACGATAAACTTCCGTTAAACCTGGAATCCCCAAAAAGGAATCAGGACGAAACACTAGCGGATCAATAAAATCATCATCAATGCGACGATAAATCACATCCACCCGTTGCAGTCCCTTAGTGGTGCGCATCTTCACATACCCATCACTGACGATTAAATCCCGACCTTCCACCAGTTGAATTCCCATTTGTTGTGCTAAAAAGGAATGCTCAAAATAGGCAGAATTATACAGCCCTGGAGTTAATACCACCGCCGTCGGTTCCGTAATATAACCAGGAGCCAAATGTAATAAAGTTTCCAATAGATAACTGGGATATTCTTCCACCGGCTGAATCGACATCTGCCCAAAAATCTGCGGGAAAGTACTTTTCATCACCCGCCGATTCTCTAAAACATAAGAAACCCCCGACGGACAACGCAAATTATCTTCCAATACATAAAATTGCCCATTGCCATCACGCACCAAATCCGTACCTGTAATGTGGCACCAAATGCCCTTAGGAGGCTGCAAATCATGGCAGACCTTCTGATAACCCGAAGCAGATTCAATGAGTTCCCGAGGAATCACCCCATCCTGCAAAATCTTCTGCGGTCCGTAAATATCCTGTAAAAACAGATTTAATGCTTCAATCCGTTGTTTAAGTCCCTGTTCTAATCGAGTCCACTCCTGAGCCGAAATGATACGCGGAATTACATCAAAAGGGAGCACCCGTTCCGTGCCTTGGTCATGACCATAAACATTGAAAGTCACCCCTAGTTTAAACATGGTGTTACTAGCGGCTTGGCTGTGGTGCTGTAGTTCAGTTTTTGATAAACCTTCTAATTTTTCAATTAACTGTTGTGCTTCAGCCCTTGCTACACCCTGCTGCACAAATAGCTCATCATAAAAACCTTCAGGATCATAGTCTTTAAAATCAATCATGGCTCGGCTCCTTCTCAGAAATAATCAGCAAATTACCTAATGCAGTGATGCTCCGCAATAATCTCTCAACCAATCTCTCAACCAATCTCTCCAGAAATCCCTCAAGAAATCTTTTAGGCGATCTTGCAAGCAATCCCTCAGGTAATGGTTTGAGTAATAGCTCAAGTAATGGCTAAAAGCGTTTTATCTTTACCACACCTGATAATCTTCATCAATCCAAGATTCTGGAGGCGCAGGAGGCGTAATATTGGGGGGCATCATTTCATCAGATTGATCTCTATCACTGAAATCCGCTGCTGACGGTGTAGATTGTGACGATCTTGATGATGACTGTGGCGGTAAAGCATTGGGAGACTTAGGGCTAGATTTGGCTTTATCCTTGGTTTTGTCCCGCTTTGCCCGTCCAGGATTGCGCAAAGTCTGTAAGCCGTTCTTCCCTAGGGTCGTAATTGCCGTTAAAGCACTGCGGGTCACCGTTGAGGCATTGTCAGCACTGCGGCGCACCGTCTGTAAACTTTCATTAACTTGTTTAACCGCTTCCCCAGCACTCTTGGCACTCTGATTTAATTCTTCGCCCAACTCAGTAATTTCTAAACTGGTGAGGCGAATGGCTTCCAAGGTTGGCGGTAACTCCCGAGATAAAGTTTCGGCTAGTTTACTCACACTGCGCCCCGCCTTAGCCAGTTCCTGAAATGCCGGAATTGCCGTAAGTAACAAAACCGTAAAACACACCACGACCAACAAAAAGGAGCACCCCAGTAACAAAATTGGCCACACCGCCATTACCCTAGTCTCCGCTATCTAAAAGTTGATTCAGACTTGCTATTTTTTTAGATTCTTAGATTTGCTATTTTGATTTACTGTTTTCGACCCGTCATTGAGTTTACCCACCTAACGTCACTAATCCAACCTAACATCAAACGCCTTACCGTAAAAGCTTTACGAAAACCTGATTATGCTTAACGTCGTCGCTTACCAGATTGATGACTAGATTGATGATTAGATTTATTACTAGATTTCGCATCACCACGACCTGAACGCATTCGGAACCATAACCTCCGCCCTAAACCCACTGCCTCCATGATCCCAGCCAGAAAAGCCGTGTTTTTTTGCCAATGGCTCTGCAAATGACTGTAATGCATCGCCGCTGATTGTATCCCTTGATGGGCAATATAAATCGCTGGTGGTGATGCCCCCAAACCATCTTGACAGGCAGCGGTCCAGCTATCCACCGCAACCACAGTCGCTATAAACATCTGCCGTAGACACCACATTTGCCATGCCAACCACAGCAGCACCGCTGACAGCAAACAATGGATAATAATTACGCTCCAAATCAGCATGGTGAAAAATCAGGGTATTAACAAAGCGTAAAGTAAAGTCTAAATAGCAGACTATCACCAAAATTTATGATACAATAAGCTACTATTGAGACGCATAGTAAAACCTTGGCACAAAGTTCTACATCAGTTTTGCATCCATTTCCCCACCTGTTGATTCACGCCGATGAAGGGCAACAGATGATTCCTTTGACCAATGCCGACTATTGGACCATTGGCAGGGGCTACGATAACTCTATCGTACTTACGGATAAATGGGTTTCCCGTCACCACGCCACACTGCAACTAGTGGGGGCGAGACCCGAGTTTGAAAATAGTTCATTACGCAGTGACCCCCGCACCCGTGCCCTCAGTCCTGAGACTGGCAGCTTTTATCTGGTGGATTTGGGCAGTCGTAATGGCTCTTTTGTGCGAGGTCAGCGGGTTTCATTCCCGATTCTGCTCAAAAGTGGGGACCGCATGACCATTGGCAAAACAGAAATTGATTTTTACACTCCTTACAAGCCCCAGCCCCATCGTCCATCCCACGATAACCGCCACCTCTATCAACAGCCCACGGCTCCGGTATCTCGGTCAAACCTCACCCCATCGGAAGAGCGGGTATTTTGGCAAGTGGTACAGGGTTTCACCAATAAGGAAATTGGGAAGCGGTTGCAAATTAGTCCGCGCACGGTGCAAACTCACCTCAGCAGCATTATGACTAAGCTGAATCTAGAAAATCGCTCGCAGATTGTCCGGTTCGCCTTTGAACAGAGTTATCGCCCTAATGGTGATGGTCCTACCCCTCCCCCAGCATCAGATATTACTACCACTGTAGAACCCCCCAAGACTGAATCTAATGATTAATCCAGATTAGTAGAACTTTGCGGCAAAGGTGGTTTATTTGCTCTCTGGATTACGGTAAATCGGGTTAGGCTAATTTGGAGTTGGGTTACTTCTAATTAGCGAATTGGTTACAACTCGTCTGATTTATATCCTTAATATAATATTAATAAGATAGCAAATCTGAATTTAGGTCTGTTTTGGGTCTATTGGCGGCGGTTGACTGATGGTATGAGGGGTACGATGCGGGACTTGCTGGGGTCCATGATCTAAGTTACGGTGTAGAATTACGGTCTAAAATTTACGGTCTAAATTTGTGCTGCATGGGTTAATTCCGCCGAGGCGTTTTTTTGCCTATTTGACTTCACCGGAAATAGCAGCGTTACCACATAAGGATCGCGCCGTTTTAGTGCAACCATTGGGGGCAGTGGAACAACATGGTCCCCATTTGCCGCTACTTGTTGATGCTGCCATCAGTATGGGGGTTCTAGGTAAGACATTGCAGCGCTTGGAGACAGTTGCGCCTCAGGTTCCCATTTATGCTTTGCCACCGTTGTACTATGGTAAATCCAATGAGCATATCGGTTTTGCGGGAACGGTTACCCTAAAAGCAACTACTTTGATGGCTTTATTAACTGACATTGCCGAAAGTTTGTATCGTAGTGGATTTCGGAAGTTAGTTTTCTTAAATTCCCACGGGGGACAGCCGCAAATCCTGGAAATAGTAGCGCGGGACTTGCACGCTCAATATCCTGATTTTAGTTTGTTTCCTTTATTCACTTGGCGTGTGCCTAATGCCTGTGGTGAACTGCTCACAGCAAAGGAGTTAGAATTTGGCATCCATGCTGGGGATGGAGAAACTAGTTTGATGTTGGCGCTCTATCCTGAATTAGTGCATTTGGAGCGGGCGGTGTGTGAATATCCCGCTGGTTTGCCACAGGAGAAACGTCCGCATAGTTTATTGTCAATGGAAGGAGCGAATCCTTTTGCTTGGGTGATGGCTGATTTAACGAAAAGCGGTGTTTTAGGGGATGCGACTGCGGCTAGTTTAGAAAAAGGTGAACAGATTTTGACTAGTTTGGTGGAGAGTTGGGCGCAGTTGTTGCTGGATATTTATGAGTTTTAAATATGACTTTTAAAGTTCTGTTGAAGCTTTACTGGTGAACTGGTGATGAAGTTCGTTAAGCATCGTGATTTGATTGTCCCACCAGAGCCGTAATTAGTTCTAGCTTACAATTTATAATGATCTTGAAAAAGTTTATTCTCCAAACCCAAAATCTATGACGGCCACTGCCCCAGCAAAGACCAAATATGAAGCGGTGATTGGCTTGGAAATCCATTGCCAACTCAGTACAGCAACTAAAATTTTCTGCAACTGCTCTACCCAATTTGGTAACTCCCCCAACACCAACGTGTGCCCCGTGTGTTTAGGGATGCCTGGTGTATTGCCCGTACTCAACGAAAAAGTGCTAGAGTATGCCGTCAAAGCGGGGATGGCGCTAAATTGTCAGATTGCGCCCCATAGCAAATTTGACCGTAAACAATATTTCTACCCCGACTTACCCAAAAATTATCAGATTTCTCAATATGATCTACCCATTGCCTATGATGGCTGGCTAGATATTTATACCGAAGAATCTGGTCACAAACGCATTGGCATCACGCGCCTACACATGGAAGAAGATGCCGGTAAATTAGTTCACGCTGGCAGTGATCGCCTTTCTGGTTCCAGTCATTCCCTGGTTGACTACAACCGCACTGGCGTACCATTGTGTGAAATCGTTTCCGAGCCAGATATTCGCACCGGAGCCGAAGCTGTTGCCTATGCCCAAGAACTGCGGCGGATTGTGCGGTATTTGGGAGTCTGTGATGGTAATATGCAAGAAGGTTCCCTCCGTTGTGATTTGAATGTATCGGTGCGCCCTGTGGGTACAGAGAAATTCGGTACGAAGGTAGAAATCAAGAATATGAACTCCTTCAATGCCTTGCAACGGGCGACAGATTACGAAATTGCGCGGCAGATTGAAGCGATTGAAGCAGGGGAAACCATTCGCCAAGAAACCCGCCTCTGGGAAGAAAATTCCCAACGCACCATCAGTATGCGGTCTAAGGAAGGTTCCAGCGATTATCGTTATTTCCCTGAGCCAGATTTAGTTCCCATTGAAATTACAGCAGAACAACTAGCTCACTTCCGTTCTGAATTACCAGAGTTACCGATTTCTCGGCGGGCGCGATATGAGTCCTATGGTTTGACCGCCTATGATGCGGCTTTGATTGCCGATGATCGGTCTGTTTCTGACTTTTATGATGCCGCAGTTGCCCAAGGTGCTGATCCTAAACAATGTTTTAACTGGATCATGGGAGATGTGACAGCTTATCTGAATGAAACAAAACAGAAGATTACCGCGATTCCTTTCACTCCCGCTACTTTGACAGAAATGCTTGGTTTGATTGCAAAAGGAACCATCAGCACGAAAATCGCTAAGGACATTCTGCCGGAATTACTGGTTAATGGTGGTTCAGTGCAAGAACTCGTCAGCAGTAAAGGTTTGACAGTTCTAGCTGGAGATGCTTTAGCGGCGATTATTGATGAAGTGATTGCGAACAATCCTAAGGAAGTGGAACAATATCGCGGCGGTAAAACCAAGCTATTGGGCTTTTTCGTTGGTCAAGTGATGAAGAAAACCCAAGGTCGGGCTGAACCCCAAACTACCAATGAAATGATTTCAGCAAAACTGCAAGGTTAGATCCAGAAGGTTCCAAAATCTAAATAGGCAGGTAAATAGGTAGGGAGTAAATTTAGGCATGGGTGTGGTTTACAGAGAGATGGTTGAAAAAAATAGGAAACTAAATTCAAGACCATCTCTCAAATGTCAAATCGCCCCATTCTGTTTAATTCTCCATTAGTGTTTCTGCAATATCATCAAACTTCTATTTCATTTTCCGTTCCATCGAATATATCCCAAAAATCCTTAGAGCGTGTTTGAGAAGTTTTGATCCCCCTAAATCCCCCTTAGAAAGCAGGGTGGTTTCATTTTCATAAAGTGAGAAAACGAAGAAGGGAAAATAGTAAAAAATGGTCTGGTAAAAGCTAAGCAAAAAGCAAAACCAGACCATGAAGTTTATAGAACAATTAAAGCAGATCC
>JBIKNH010000122.1:0-13451 GCA_044358815.1 Pseudanabaenaceae cyanobacterium
GATTTACAAAGTGGAATCTCAAGGAAAAGAGATAGCTCTGACTTTTGCCCGTCATGGCTTCGATCTCAGGAATTTAGTGCAGGGAATGCCCGTGTGGAAAACGAGCGATCCTGAATTAGAGAAGCAGTGGCGACAAACCTATGGCGGTGAACATCCAAAATTCACTCGTCCCATTCAGTTAACAGTGTATGGTGCAGTGGATACTCCTTTAACTGTGATTGCCAGTGATGAATTAGGGCATACGGTGCAAGTTGATTCCCAAATCCCCTTAGTGGCAGCGACTAAACAGCCTCTCACTACGGAAAAACTAACTGCTCAACTAGGACGTTTAGGAAACACACCGTTTCATCTCGCCACATTAGAGAATCATTTGGAAGGGGAATTAATGCTTCCTGTCAGTGAGTTAAATCAGGTGCGGCGGCAAATGGTTATGGAATTAGAACGACTTCGTGCCATGCCAAAACGTTGGACTTTGCATAGTTCTCACTCCCATCAAGAACTATTGCCAGACCTGACACAATCATCTAAATCAACCCAATCAATAGGGCGCAATATACCAGAATTAATTGTTTTGGTGCGAAATATTGACCAGTTAAATGCAGCCATTAGTGCTGAAGTTAATACCATTTATTGTGAATTGGAAGATCCACGACGCTATAGAGAAATGGTGGTAAACTTCCGACAAAAATCTCGTCATGGACAAACTATTTGGTTAGCACCACCAAGGATTTGTAAGTCAGGAGAATATTGGATTTTAGATCAAGTTTTACGCAGTGAACCTGATGGTTATTTAGTTCGTAATTACGATCAATTGAAATATTTTGCCGATCAGAAATGTGTGGCAGATTTTTCCTTGAATATTGCTAATGCCTTAACTGCCAAGTATTTTAAAGAACAATATAACTTGGTTAGGCTCACGGCTTCCTATGATTTAAATGTAGCACAAGTAGAAGATTTGTTAGTGAGTTGTCCTCAAGATTGGTTAGAAATTACGATTCATCAACATATGCCAATGTTTCACATGGAGCATTGTGTATTTTGTGCATTTTTATCTACAGGAAAAGATTTTACTGATTGTGGTCGTCCCTGTGAAAAACATGAGGTTACTTTGCGAGATCGTTCCGGAGTTAGTCATATTTTACAGGCAGATGCAGGGTGTCGTAATACCTTATTTAACGGCACTGCGCAAACTGGCGCAGAACACATTCAGAAATTGCAGAAAAAGGGCGTAAAATACTTGCGTTTGGAATTTCTGAATGAATCAGCCCCTTTAGTAGCACAAACCATTGGTGCCTATCAGCAATTACTCAGGGGTGAACTGACTGGTACTCAGTTATGGCAATCTCTGAAATTACATAATCGCTTGGGGGTGACGCGGGGGAATTTGTAATAGTTGATTTAGTTCTAATTTAGTTCCAATTTAGTTCGTCAGTTAATTAGAAAACTAATCTTAATACCAGTCTTTTCTGATAATATTTTGCAGCAAAAAATCACTATTAAGCAATACAGATAATTTTGGATCAACTTTTTACTAAGACACATCTAATTAACTGAATTTACAGTAGTTATTTTAACAAAATCACTTTCGACAAAATAGCTGTTCAACTATCAAGAAATGGTGCTATAACAGTCAAGGAGCCAAAATCTCCTGTGATACTTGAGCGGTTCTGCCTAAACTAAGTTGACACTCTAGCCTTGTAAAAAAGTTGATTTTCGTATGTCCAGCCTCCGCTCTTTCGCTGTTGACTCCAACTCCAATGAGGTCAGAGTTGGCATTTTACATTCTCTTACCGGTACAATGGCGGTTAGTGAAGCCAGCTTACGGGATGCTGAACTCATGGCAATCTCGGAAATTAATCGTACTGGGGGGATTCTAGGGAAAAAAATCATTCCCGTCAGCGAAGATGGAGCTTCTGATCCCCTCCGGTTCGCCCAGAAAGCTAAGACCCTAATTACTGAAGATCAGGTGGTTACCATCTTTGGTTGCTGGACTTCTGCCAGTCGTAAATCAGTTTTACCTGTAGTCGAAGCCCTAAATATATTGCTCTGGTATCCTGTGCAATATGAAGGGTTGGAATCTTCGCGGCATATCTTCTATGGAGGTTCTTGTCCTAATCAACAAGTGGAAACTGCTGTTACATGGCTCTTAGAAAAGCACAAAAAGTCTTTCTATTTAGTTGGCTCTGATTCTATTTTTCCCCGCACCGTCAATAAATTAATTCGCTCTCAACTGAAATTGCAGGGGGGTAAAGTTTTAGCAGAAGAGTATTTTACGTTTGGGTCCCGAAATTTCAGTCAAACCATCGCTAAAATCTCCCATAGCCAACCTGATGCTGTGATTAATACTCTCAATGGTGATAGTAACTTCAGCTTCTATGACCAGTATGCTAAAGCAGGAATTACAGCGGAGCAAATTCCGATTTTAGGATTTAGTATTGCTGAAGTAGAGTTTCAACAGATTAAAACTGCTGCTGTGGGACACTACACCAGTTGGAGTTACTTCCACAACTTGGACAATCCTTCCAATCGTCAATTTATTCAGAATTTCCAGCAAACCTATGGTACAGACAGAGTTACCAGCGATCCTATTGAAGCTGCTTATACCCAAGTTTATCTTTGGAAGCAATCTGTGGAATCAGCCCAGTCCTTTGCTACGGATGCAGTGCGAGCGGCAGCTTTAGGACAGACCTTCGCAGCTCCTAGTGGCACAGTGACTATTGCGGAAAATCAACATCTTTGGAAACCCTGTCGCATTGGTCAATTTTTACCGTCAGGACAATTTAAGATTGTTTTTGATACAGAAATTCCTATCAAGCCGTTACCCTGGCTAGGGGTTGAAGAAATGCCTGGCAATGGTTCCGGCGTGATCATTGAACTACTAACCGAAATCGCTCAAGGGATTGAACGAGCAAAGGAATTAGAACAAACTCTAGCAGAATTAAAAGAGACTCAACTGCAACTAATTCAAACTGAAAAAATGTCTTCACTGGGGCAATTGGTGGCAGGAGTAGCCCATGAAATCAACAATCCTATTAACTTCATTCATGGCAATCTATTCCATGCCAATCAGTACATTGAGCAGATTTTACAGCTTTTGGCACTCTATGAAAGTCAATTACCGCAAAGCTCTCCAGAAATTAGCGAATTTAGCGAAACCATAGATCTAGAATTTACTAAACAGGATTTACCTTCTTTGCTTAAATCGATGGAGTTGGGTACAGGTAGAATCCGTGATATTGTCTCTAATTTAAGAACTTTCTCCCGTCTCGACGAATCAGAACTCAAAACCGTTGATATTCACGAAGGGATTGACAGCACCCTAGTGATTTTAGGAGGCAGATTAAAATCACTCGCCCACCGTGATGAGATTAAAGTAATTAAAAAATATGGTGATCTGCCGCCAGTGCGCTGTTTAGCAGGGCAGTTAAATCAAGTGTTTATGAATCTTCTTACTAATGCCATTGATGCTATCGAAGAGAAATTTAGTTTGCAGTTTTCTCGGGGTAACCGAACAGATTTAGATACTGCTACTTTAGAACCTCCCACGATTAAAATTACTACCGAAGCGAATTATCCAGAATTTGTAATAATTCGCATTGCCGATAACGGTAACGGCATTCCTGATGATTTACAGCAGCGGATTTTCGATCCATTTTTTACTAATAAACCAGTGGGTAAAGGCACAGGTTTAGGGTTATCCATTAGCTATCAAATTATTACTGAAAAGCATCATGGACAAATCTCTTTTAGTTCACAACAGGGCAAAGGCACAGAATTTATGATTATCATTCCTTTGGAAATTCCCGAATCTAGTAATTAGAATAGCTAAAGTAATAACCAAAGTAATTAAATCATTAGGATAATTAGGCTATCAACTTGCAGATATGATTCGTAAACATAACCAAATTCTGTCACTAATTCCGTCACTAATTCCATGACTGATTCTTCCGCTGATCTACCGTCATCATTACCACTCCTCGTCCCTCGATTCAAGATTCTATCCGTTAATGTTGATGCTACTAGTTATGCCCAGGCTACAAATCAGATTTTGCAATGGGCACATGCTGAACCCTTAGCCCAGCCTCAAACTAGCCGTTACGTGGTCATAGCGAATGTTCATGTGGTAATGACTGCTGACGGTGATCCTCACTACAGGGAGATTTTAGCCAATGCCGACTTAGTTACCCCCGATGGGATGCCTTTGGTGTGGGGACTACGACAGTTAGGCGCACGTCATCAAACTAGAGTCTATGGTCCGGATTTAATGCTTTCCTGTTGTGCCAGTTTTTCTGAGCATTCTGTACCAATTTTCCTTTATGGTGGAACTACTGCTACGCTCAATCAGTTGGCGGTCAATTTAACTGAGAAGTTCCCTAATTTATTAATTGCTGGCAGTTATGCACCACCATTTTTTAACGGTGATTATCAGAGCATTCAGGAACAAGTCGCAATGGATTTACCCCGAATCCGCGCCACTGGAGCCAAAGTTATTTTTATTGGTTTAGGCTGTCCCAAACAAGAACAATGGATGGCAGCAGCATCAGAAAAAGCCATTACTGATCATCTTCCCATTGGTGTGATGATTGGTGTGGGGGCGGCTTTTGACTTCCACAGTGGACAAGTCAAACAAGCGCCCCGCTGGATGATGGCGATTGGATTAGAGTGGTGCTATCGCCTATGGCAGGAACCGCGACGGCTCTGGCGACGATATTTACTCAATAATCCGCTCTTTGTGATGAAGTTTGGTTGGCAACTGTTACAGCATTACTGGCAACAGCGCCACTAGATGTTGTTTGGGAAGTCTGCATATTCACTAAAAATAATGATTGATCCCCCCTAGCCCCCCTTAAAAAGGTGGGAAAAGACTAAAAAAGTCCCCCTTTCTAAGGGGGATTTAGGGGGATCAAAACTTCTCAAACACGCTCTAACTGGAACCTAGTTATAATTCAATTGGAATTTAAACAAAATTTAATTGAAACTTAATTAGAAACTAGCTTGCACTCCCAAACGATAGGTTAAACCAGGCTGATAGAGACGGTTTACTTTCTCATAGGTTACATCAGCGAGATTCTCTAATGCTAAAGTCACTGTCACATTACGAGTCACCGGAACCCGCAGATTAAAGTCCAAACTCGCCCACGCTGGAGAATAAGTCAAACTGCTCACCCCCGGAGCCGCATTCACCGCTCGCCGTGCGCCACTGCTGTAACTGAATCCCAAAGTAGCCAACCAGCCATTGGCATCATAAGTCACCCCTGCCCGCGCTACAGAATAGGGAACTGTCGAAAGCTGTAAACCCACTTCCGAAGATGTGCGACTGCTAGAAATAAAAGCGTCAGTATAGGTATAAGTCAGAAATGTCGTCACATCCCTTAAAACACGCCATTTCAGCCCCGCTTCCAAACCATTGGTATTCACCACACCGACGTTCTGCCACCGATTAGCGATAATCCCCAAGCGATTATTGAAGTTACTATTAAAGTAAGTCAATTGGGCTTGCAGATTCTCAGTGGGATTAAGATCAAACCCAGCGGTCCAAGTCGTGCCCCTTTCTGGTGCGAGATTTGGGTTAGGTAACCAGCCGTGAATGCTATCTGCCACATAAAGCTGATCTAGTCCAGGGTTCCGTTGTAATGCTGCAAAACTAGAACGGAATGCTACCTCAGGGAGAATCTGCCAACGAGCACCTAATGTGGGATTGAGATAATCACCGAAATCATTGGTGGAAGTATATCTTAAGCCTGCTTCCAATTGCACTTTATCCAGGGGATTCCAGGTATTTAAGGCAAATAAAGAGCCTTCAAAACGACTCCTTTTTACAAGAGTATTAAAAGTAGTATTCAAATCAGAAGCGAACACCGTACCGTCAATACTATTAGATTTAAGATCAGTGCCCCAAGTCAATTGATAACTCGGATTAATCCGCCACCGATGTTCCACCCGACCTAAGATTGCCCGTGAATCCAGTGTGCCCAACCGTTGATTTACATTATTACGGGGACCATAGGTATTGAAAAAGTCTTGATTGAACCCCAGATTTGCGGTAATTACGGAATCATCCCCCGCCAATTTGCTCACCCACGTCGCACCAACATTAGTTAAATCATGGTTGAGTCGGTCATATTGCAGATTCACGCCATTAGTGGGATTCGCTCCGAAGTAAATCAAACCGCGCCGACTCGCTACTTTAAAAGCATCAAAAGATAGGGTATTGTTACGATCCAGCGCTTGACTGATTTGCCCAAAGAAATTGTCAACACTGGTATCGCCATTGACCAGCCTACCCGTGAGAGCATCGCGATTTGCTGCCCCCACAGGCACAGCGTAATTGTTATCATTACTGAATCGCTCATAACCAAGGCGTAACGTCACACCATTAAACGTCCCCCCATAACCCAAACGATAGCGCTGCCAACCATAGGAACCAAGTTCTACACCAGCGGTAGCGCGAGGGGTTTGGGGTTCCTGTTTCGTAATGATATTGACTACACCACCGAAAGCTTCAGCACCATAAAGCGTTGCCGCCGTGCCGCCTTTGACCTCCACCCGTTCAATCGCTTCTACAGGGATACTATTTAAATCAGTGCCGCCATGATAGGTACTGACATTACTACCAAAAGAACGCCCGTTAATTTGGAATGCAGACTGATTAATGCTGAACCCCCGTAAGAAAGTCCCCGTGTGAATATCCGCCCCGAAACCATAGTCATTAATGGCAAAACCTGGCACAGAACGGAGTAGTTCTGAAGCACTGCGGGGGCGTTGCTGTTCAATTTCAGACCGAGGCACTGTATAGGTCGGAGCCGCAGAAGGTACAAACGGATTACTTTTACCAGTAATCTCTAAATCAATTTGTTCCACCTCAGGGGCAGATGAAGCCGCCGGAGTTTGAGCAAGATCAACAAAATCAGAATAACGAGGATTTTCGCCGTTTGTATGGGCACTGTTGCCGCCCCAAGTTTGAGTATTTCCCTGATCTTTCACCGTAGCTAGAGCTTCGACTCCATTCAAGGCAAGCAATCCCAACCCTAGTAGTAAACCCCATTCCCAATTAAGTCTTGTATCCAGTTTCAAGGTCAGTTTCTGCAATAGATTTATTTCTTGGCTAATCATAGATTTCATCCTAGCCATACATCACTCCTACAACACACCGTTAAGTAATCACCATCAAAATCACTATTAGTACTCACTGAAACCAGCCGCCCTAAAGTGAAATTAACCAAGTTTTATCTAGCTTATGTGTCGGTTATTTTGTCAAATGACAACCTGTCAATCTGCATCCTGTAGCAACCAAATTACTGCCACAAAATCAGTCAAACTCACGGGGGAAATGGAATAAAAATCAATCTATTAATCTATTACTACGAGGTTAACCATCTAGTTAGTATCAAAGAAATTAAGGAGCATCAACCTAAACAGTGCTGCTAAAACATCGATTAGCCTCAACCATCCCATCAGAGATTTAAGCTAGAATTGTCTAGTTCGCTTAGATCTTCTATTCTCATCAGTCTTGGCTATGCATAACTTTACTTTTCGTAATCCCGTTAAAATCCTGTTTGGTAAAGGACAAATTGCCAATATTGCTGCTGAAATCCCTGCCAATGCCAAAATCCTTTTAACCTATGGCGGTGGTAGCATCAAAGCCAATGGAGTTTATGACCAAGTTCAAGCCGCTTTAGCCGGAAGAGATCTGATTGAATTTGGTGGCATCGAACCTAACCCCACCTTAGAAACTTTACTCAAAGCCGTTGAACTGATACGCACTGCAAAAGTTGACTTTCTCTTAGCAGCGGGAGGCGGTTCCGTTTTAGATGGCACTAAATTCATTGCTGCTGCCGCTAACTTTGATGGTGATCCTTGGGATATTTTGGCGAAGCAAGCCCCCGTCACCAGTGCAATTCCCCTTGGTGCAATTCTTACTCTGCCTGCCACTGGTTCGGAAATGAATGGTAATTCTGTAGTCACCAAAGCTGCCACTAAGGACAAACTTTACTTTAACAGTCCCCTCGTTTTGCCGCAGTTTTCAGTTCTCGATCCAGAAACTACATTTTCACTGCCACCGCGTCAAGTGGGTAACGGCATTGTGGATGCTTTCACCCACACAATGGAACAATATCTCACCTATCCAGTGAATGCACCGCTGCAAGATCGGATGGCAGAAGCGATTCTCAAAACCCTGATCGAAGAAGGTCCGAAAACTTTTGCGAATCCCACTGATTACGATGCTAGAGCTAATTTCATGTGGTCAGCGACAATGGCACTCAATGGGTTAATTGGTGCGGGTGTACCTCAGGATTGGGCAACCCACATGATCGGTCATGAACTCACTGCTTTACATGGCTTGGATCACGGGCAAACCCTCGCTATTATTTTGCCTAGCGTGATGGAATTCAAACGGGCTGGTAAAGCTGAGAAGCTCTTGCAATATGCGGAACGAGTTTGGAATATTACCGATGGCTCCGATGACGAACGGATCACTGCTGCCATTACTAAAACTAGAGACTTTTTTGAATCCGTTGGCGTGCCTACCCGTTTGTCTGCCTATGACATTACCCCTGCGGCTTTGCCTCTGATCACCCAACATCTCCTCAGTCGTGGCACATTTGCGTTTGGGGAACGGGGTGATATTGATTCTAATGCAATGGATCAAATTCTTGCGATGAGTCTGTAATTGTCTCAGAACTACGGTAAATGTAGGGTGTGTTATCAGCGTAACGCATGAATTTTGGAGATTAGGTAATAGCGTTTTATATTCCATTAACACACCCTACAGTTACTGATCATGAATATATTGCATATGTTTTATTGCTCAGATATAATCACTGTGCAAATGCAATTTGTCTATATTGATTTAGGTATTTATGCAGTCAAATTTAGTCCCCGTTATTAAGCCAATGTCGGCTCCAGAGTTTTTGTCCCGTTGGATGCCCTATTTTTTCCCCGCATTTAAGCCTGGTGATCATGGGTATCGCGAGAGGTGCTGTCAACTTCTAGCAATTGCCACTGCTAGGAAATCTACATCTTTGCAGCGCTATGCTACCAACAACTTTGCAGATTTTCCAGCGGAGTTGCTCCATGTTTTAGCTGCCGTTGATTTTAGTTTTTATGTGGTCAAAACATCTCATGAGTTAGACAAGGTTATCAATACTACTTTTGAAATGATTGATCCTGGGGATCTCTCAATGGTACAATACCAGCTTAAAAAGCTTACGAGGTAAAGCGTTTGCAGTGTACATGAAAAATGCGCAAAACACATATGCACTATACATATAATTTTGGCGAAAAATAGATGACTTTAGCTGGCTTATTACTTCGTTTGAATTTGCCTTGTTATAAAGCGCTTTTTCATGATTTTAATCTAGATCCATTCTTATCAAACTGTATAGCCTTGTATAAAATGTCCGACACTGCTCCCTTTATCGGAATAAAGAAGAATTTTTCTCCAAGCAAGACTAAACAGTTATTTTCTTTGTCCAACAATTTAAAGATATGCCCTATTGGATCATCAGCCAGCGTATGACTACCAATAGTACAACCAGGGAAAAAGTATCCCGAATCGTTTTTGATCAAATATTCATCAAGGCGTTCATCGAAATGTTCCCAAGTATTTCTTAGGTCGCGATTGTATAGGGACGAAGTTTTATCTAACCCAAATGCAGTTCGCAGCTTTACTCCTCTTTGCTCTTTCATTTTGTTCATATTTGGCTGTTCCTTTCTTCCTATCCGACTAGGCCAAAAGTATCTTGATAGAGCTGCTGCATGACCAACCGCTTCCTGCACAATGCTTATTAAATCATCTGCTGGGATTTCTTGGTTTTTATAATATTCGTATCTTTCAAATGAATCTAGGCATCGAGTAGCAGAATATATTATTGAGTGAATAAAGAAGGCTTCTTGATAAGGAATTATTCCTTCGTAATCCTCAGCGCACATAGATGCTCTTCGTTCTAGTTCATGAGTTTCCATTATGACACCATGCCAGATGTGCTTTACAGTTATATGTTATCTTGCAGATTACAGGATAAATATTTATACAAGATTAATATTACAAAACTTGTGAGATAAAGCAACTAAATAAGTCCCTGTAGTTCCCGTAGGGTGCGTTAATGAAATGTAACGCACGAACTTTAAACACTAGAGTTAAAGCATTCTTTGGCAGATTATCAATTAACTCAAGATATGGTTTTACAAAAAATCAACCAAATTCGTGACCGCTTCCCGAGTCTATCAACAATTTGGGCAGATCGTGGTTATAAGGGTAACGCTTTTATTCTGGCAATTCTGCATACTTTTTACTGGTGTTTACAAGTCGTTATTCCTCCTGCTGGGTCAAAGGGCTTTGCTGTTCAATAAAAGCGTTGGGTGGTTGAGCGCACATTTGCTTGGTCTTCCCGTTTTCGTCGCCTCAACAGAGACTATGAACTTTTACCTCAAACTTCTGAGGCTTTTTTCTATGTCTCCATGATTCACATTCTCCTCAAACGACTCGCTTAACTTCTCAAACACGCTCTTAATCTTCCTCTGTCAGAATTATTGGAAGAGTTATCTTTTTGAATAAATGATGTGGAGGACTACCTATAAATCTTTATCACTTAAAAAATCAGGCAAAATGTTATATTAAAAAGATATTGATTGGGCTAAGTTGACCTATGGCCATTGCAACCGACAGACCAATACAACAGCAGTTACTAAGTTTTGGCGATTTTATCGTCCGTTATGGTGACAGTAACCGCTACGAGTTGATTGATGGAGAGGTATTTGATTTGGAACCAACTGGCTACCACGAGGAAGTTTCAGGTTTTATTACCACAAAGGTCTGCGCCCAAATTGATGCGATCGCTTTGAATTGGTTTGTCCTTCAGCGCGGGTTACTACGTCCTTCTAACTTAGGTATGACAGCATTTCGACCTGATGTTATGGTTGTTGACCGCAATGAACTTGCCAAGGAACTGCTTTGGCATGACCAATCAATCCTGACCTTGGGAAGTTCGATTAAGTTTGTGGTGGAGGTGGTTAGTAGCAACTGGCAAAACGATTATGCTCGTAAAATCGAAGACTACGCAATTTTAGGGATTCCTGAATACTGGATTGCGGATTATGCGGGTTTAGGTGGAACTCGACATATTGGGAAACCGAAACAACCTACTCTTTCTATCTGTACGTTAGTGAATGGAGAGTATGAAATTCAACAGTTTCGAGGTAATCAACCGATTGCTTCTCTCACATTCCCAAATTTGAAGCTAACAGCCGAACAAGTTTTAAAGGCTGGTAGATAAACTGCTTTGTACAATGTCTGCTTCGGCTAAGTCTTTATAGTCCCCGTAGGGTGCGTTCATGAAATGCAAAGCACGAATCTCAAACACTAGAGTTCAATCATCCCTTGGCAAATTATCAATTAACCCAAGATACTCATCATATTTTAGCTACAAGATTAGTAGCTCTCATTGACTATGCAGCAATTTTGAGAATATTGGTAGATAGCTTAACGAGAATTAAATCTTTAAGATCGACATTAAGACTGGCATTATCAATATCAAACTCCACCAGATTTCCACTAGAGTCATAGTCTGCAACTACACCCTCAGAAATCTCGGAACTTCCCGCGCTAGGTTTATTTGATAAATATATATAACTGAAATCAAAGTACTTAGGATATTACTAAACTTTATAGTTTTATAGTCAAGGATGAGCTAGAGTTTTTCCTCCTAACGTGGCTGACTACGACTATAGATGCATAACAAATATAGCCATTTCAAATGATTTTGGGACAGTCTTGTAAGCAGATAAACGGACAAAGACCCTGAATAACGTGCCATTATTATCTCATTTGACTATAAACTTAACTTCTCACCATTAGCGACAAGAAGAATGCAACCCACATACCAACTAAAAGAAGGAAACTGGCAAGGAATACAGTAAGCCGATGATAAACCTTATTGTATGTGCAATGAATGAAACTGTGGGCAATACGCAGGATCACATATAGCCAAGCACCTATAACCAGCCAGTTAGGGACATTATCTACAGCAAGGGCAACCGCAACGAGGGTATAGAACAGAACAGGCACCTCAAAAAGGTTTCGGAAGTTATCGGCAGGTTGCACATTCTCTAAATGGGCGGCAAGCTGGACCGATGTGGCAGTAGTTTGGGGATTAATCTTTTTGCTACGCATCTCCTGGACGCGAGTGAAGAGTAAAAGACCACCGACGGCGGATGTGAGCAGAACCATCCCTAGACACGCGCCAATGAGTAAGTACCAGTTTGTTTGCATTGCTAGTCTGATTTGTTATTTAGATGTGTGTTGGACCAAAATTTTTTATTCAGTACTAAATTTTAATTGAATTTTAATCAAGGAAAGCTTTATTTTGATTAAGAAAAGCTTTACCTAAACCCTGAAATTAAGATGCAAAAAGCCAGAAGTGTTGACAGATTTGGTGGATATAGAATGGGAGTAAAAAAGGAGACAGGATATGTTATTTTGCACCCATCAAACAAAAAATAATTAACTTTGTAGATATAGTCAATTAGTTCGGCATATCCCCTCGGTTTAATCAAAGAATGATAGTTAAAAGGATTTTGATGGATTGGAGTTGTGACTCGATGAGGAAAAATTATGGACTGCCAGATATTTGACCTCTCTTCTTGGGCAAGATTTTGTCAAACTTCTTGTTGAATTGATGCAATTTTTACCATGCCTTGACTCACGCCACTAGCAGCAATAAGTTGATAAGTTTCTTCCAGAATGGCGATTAATGTAGGAATCATAAAAGAGATTTTCAGAAATATTGGCTGATCATAATTAACTTCGCAAACTTTTATTTTAGATGTTTAGTTAATACAACTAAAAAGATAACTACTGTAATTACCAAGTCATCGTTTATTAGGGCATTTTTCACTACATCGTGGATCACGTCTAGTTTAGGCATGATCTAAGTTTACTTCATAAAAAGAAGGTGGGCTAGATTTCATTGACGCACCCTACTGAAACTAGGGGTGATTGGTTCAAAATGTAACGCGATGATTTGCTCTGGATTTAAACCCAGAGACTCATATGTTCGTCCGTTACGATCACTAAACTCAACTTCAAATGCTGCTCCACCAGCTAAGATTTCGACGATTGTACCCACCTGCCCTCGCCACAGATTGTACTGAGGTAAATCAACAATTAGAGCAACTACATCAAATAGTTTGAACTTGTTAGTTATCATTCTATATTACCTTCAAAAATTAAATAGGATAGCAGGTTGTCAATCTTGGAATATTAGAGTTGTTTTCGATGATCCAGCCACTCCGAACAGTTGCAGTTCTATTTTGCCATCTGAGGGTAAAATCTATGGTGTAACGTTGTCCGTATGCATCCTGTCTTTTGGGGCGAGCCTCATGAGTTTTAACAACTTGGAGCAGAATTTGCTGCAAGTCTTCTGCATCAGCAGCGGTCATTCCTAAAATCG
>JBIKNH010000281.1:0-3887 GCA_044358815.1 Pseudanabaenaceae cyanobacterium
CACCGTTTTTTTGATGTGGGGGTACTGCAAACCGATAGCCTGTACATCAACCATCAGGGGACTTTAGATAACTTAGAACAACTGGTGGCGGATCATCAGGATCTGGTGGCTAGTGAAGTGGCATTTTTGCAAGAAACAGAGGTGGATCTGGTGTTTGGCGATATGCCCCCCCTGTTAACGGAAATTGCCCATCAGGTGGGTGTGCCTTGTTGGATGGCGGGGAATTTTGGTTGGGATTTTATCTATCGGGATTTTGGCAAAAGTTTTGGACCTATTGCCGATTGGTTTAGCAGTATGTATGCCCAATGTGATCGGCTGTTTCGATTGCCCTTCCATGCACCGATGGCAAACTTTCCGGTGCAGCAGGATGTGGGTTGGACTGGTGGCTTGCCGCGAGTGCCAGCGGACCAACTGCGTGCTAGGTTTGGACTAGATCCACAACGCCCTACAGCTTTACTGACATTCGGTGGACTGAGCTTAGCGGCGATTCCCTATGATAATTTGACGCGGTTCTCTGATTGGCAATTTATAACGTTTGATCGCCAAGCGCCAGATTTACCAAATTTGACTTTGGCGGCGGTGGATGGTTTGCGTCCAGTGGATTTGATGCCCCTGTGTGATCGGGTGATTACGAAGCCAGGCTATGGCACATTATCGGAAATTTCGCGGGTTGGTGTGCCGGTGGTATGTCTGACCCGGACGGGTTTTGCGGAATCACCGATTTTGCTGGAGGGGGTGCGCCAAACCTGTAACCATATAATCATTGAACCTGAAGATTTTTATACTGGGTCGTGGGATTTTCTCACCGCAGCAATGACTCCCCCCACTGCGCCCCCTGAGGCTCGTCCGGGACACTATGGGGAGTTAGAAATATTTACGGCATTGCGGGAATATTTTGGTGGTTAGGTTAGCTCTGGATCGGGATTTTAGAGCTAGATCTGATCGGTCTGAGGTGAGTTTGGATTTTGATTTAATTTTTTGTAATTCAACTACGATTCAACTGTGATTTAACTTTAATGCGCTTCTGATTTATTCTGGGTTGCTCGTAGTTTCTCTGTAATTCTTGTCTATGAATTTTATAGATAATTCAAATAAAAAATCTAGCTTCGACTTCGCTCAGCTAACTTACACTGAGGGCTGAGCGAAGTCGAAGCCCCCTCTACAAATCGTTTCAAACAACTGTATCTATAATATATCTGTAAATCTTGTGTGTAATTATTGCCACCATGTCTAATCAATTCCCTAATCCAATAGATCTTTTAGTTTTACACGGTCCGAATTTAAACATGCTGGGACTACGGGAGCCGCAGATCTACGGTCACACAACCCTGCCCCAACTGAATGAAATGTTGTTGCAAGAGGCTGCTACCCTAGACGCAAACCTGACCATTCTGCAATCGAACCATGAGGGGGCATTGATTGACGCAATTCATGGCGCTTGGCAGCAAAAACAGGGCATTTTGATCAATCCAGGGGGCTTAACCCATACTAGTGTGGCGTTGCGCGATGCGATTAGTGCGGTGAATTTACCCACAGTGGAAGTACATCTCAGTAATATTCACAAAAGAGAAAGTTTTCGCCATCATTCCTATATTGCGGCGGTGGCGGTGGGACAAATCAGCGGCTTCGGCATTCATAGCTATATTTTGGGTTTACGCGCTCTGGTACAGCATTTGCGCCTCAGCCCTTAGATTTTCGCCACTCGCCACAGTCCAGCGCCAAATCAAATCAAAACTCAAACCGAAAATTAAACCGAAAATTACGCCAAAAAACAAACTAAAAGACAAACTAAAAAATCACACTGGAGCAATGGCAGCTACTTCATGTCCAGCATCAATCACCGCTGCGGTAATTTCTGCCTCGGTGAGTTGTGTGGTAATCCATAACTGTTTGGTAGTGGCATCACCCTTAATCTCGGCACTGTGATCAGCACTGGTGAGAACTTCGGTCAGAGTGGTGATACATCCTTCGCAACCAATGGAAGGAACGGAAACTGAATATTGAGTCATATTTTGAGACATTTTCTGTAATATTTTCGTAATATCTTTGTGCAATTTCCCTGAGGTTTCAGTTGTAAAAGACTAGATTTTGGGGAATTTTAGCTCATAATTGCAGGTCGATCATAGATCTTATGCTGATATTCACACCTTTGTTAAGAATGATGTAACACAATAGCTTCAAAACTTAGGTTATAGTGACAACATCCTCCCAGATTCACACAGAGTAAATTGCTTTAATTTTCTTCACCAACTCCCTGTTGATTAATAATCTAGTTGCTGACTGTAAAGTAGCTTGCAGGTGCTGAAAAATAAACTACTAATAACTTATTACTAATTATTATTAATAATTGTTGTTACTAATTACTGAGTGATTACTTACATCATATTTTTATTTCTTGATTAAGGCTTTAGCAGTTTTATTCAAAAATTTGATGAGTGAGAGTTACGGAACTTTAGGGAATCTAAATTTGGTAATATGAGTAATAAATAATAGTTGTTTCAGGATATTCTGAATTATGGGCTATCTATTTTTAAATCATGGCTACTATCCTAGTTATAGAAGATACTAGAGAACTGAGGGAAGAAATTGCCGATACATTAGGTCGTCAAGGTTTTACAGTGTTAACCGCAGAAAACGGCTTAATTGGTCTGCAAATGATTCACAATTATCAGTTGAATCTGGTGGTCTGCGATGTTGTCATGCCAGAATTAGGTGGCTTGGATTTGTTGCAAATTGTTCGCAAGGATGAGTCAACTTGCATGTTGCCGTTTATATTTCTGACGGCAAAATCCGAGCGGCAAGATATGCGTTTAGCGATGCAAATGGGGGCGGATGATTATCTCACAAAACCATTTACTACCCAAGAATTAGTCAATGCAATTAAGGCAAGAATTCAAAAGTTTGATTTAGTTAAAAAACATTTTGATGTTCAAACTGAAAAGCTAGGTCAAAAGCTAGAATATTCTTCCCGCCATGATGAATTAACTGGCTTACCAAATCAAGTTTTATTCAGAGAATTACTCAAGGAAGCAGTTAGCCATGCTCAGTCCTATCGCATCAAATTTGGTCTGCTGCTCCTAGATATTGACAAGTTTAATATTATTAATAATACCTTAGGGACAAAAATCGGCGATAAGTTATTTAAAGCAATTGCTGAAAGATTACGTCGTCATGCTAACGCTTGCGATGTGGTGGCGCGTCTGAGGGGAGATGAATTTGCCGTTATTCTGAATTCTTTAAATACTAGAGATGGGGTTCAAGCAGAGGCGGTTAAAATTTTACGCATTTTAAGTACTGCTTTTAATCTTTGTGGTCACGATATATTTTTGAGTGCCAGTATTGGTATTTCGATGTTTGGCGAAGATACGAATAGCAGTGAAGAATTATTTAAGAATGTTGATTTGGCGATGTATTATGCTAAAAAACATAGCCGCAATACCTATCGCTGGTACAGTCCCGAATTAAATACCCAATCTGCGGAACATTTAGCCTTAGTTAATAATTTACATCGTGCTTTGACTAAGGACGAAATCAAGATTTTCTATCAGCCTCAGATTGATATTAAAACCCGTAAAATCGTCGGTGCTGAAGCTTTAATTCGGTGGCAACATCCCTATTTAGGTATTGTAACCCCTGACAAATTTATTCCCGTGGCTGAAGAAACAGGTGTAATTATTAATATTGGTGAATATGTTTTAAATCGTGTGTGTCGGCAGATTAGATTTTGGAACGATCACGGTTTAAAGATGGGGCGGATCTCGGTTAATTTATCAGGACAGCATTTTTTTGAAGGGGATGCTATTGTCGGTTTGTTAGCAGAAGCTCTAGAAAATGCTGGTATTACCAGAGATAGTTTAGAGTTAGAAATCACCGAGAGTGTGATTATG
>JBIKNH010000151.1:0-11231 GCA_044358815.1 Pseudanabaenaceae cyanobacterium
GACTGCTTAGAAGTTCTGAAACAACTTCCTAATAGTTCTGTAAATTTAATCATGACTTCACCGCCCTATGCTGACAGTCGGCGCAGTACCTATGGTGGCGTTCATCCTGATCAATATGTCGAGTGGTTTTTACCCATTGGTTTAGAATTACAGCGCGTGCTTAAAGACGATGGTACGTTTATCCTTAATATCAAAGAGAAAGCCGTCAATGGTGAACGTCACACCTATGTTTTAGAACTGATTTTGGCACTCAAAAAACAGGGTTGGCTCTGGACAGAAGAATATATTTGGCATAAAAAGAATTGTGCTCCTGGGAAATGGCCCAATCGATTTCGGGATGCCTGGGAAAGATGCTTGCAATTTAATAAACAGAAAAAGTTCAAAATGAATCAGGAATCGGTGATGGTTCCCACTGGAGACTGGGCAAAAACTAGACTCAGTAAACTAGGAAGCAATGATCAAATTCGGTTTGATTCTCAAGTTGGCAGCGGTTTTGGGAAAAACATCGCTAATTGGGTTGGTCGAGATATGGCTTATCCCACTAATGTGTTGCATCTATCTACGGAATGCAGTAATAAAAACCACAGCGCGACTTTTCCCAAGTCTTTACCCACCTGGTTTATTAAGCTTTTCTCTGATCAGGAAGATGTGGTTTTAGATCCATTTGCGGGATCTGGTACGACTTGCGTTGCCGCTTGTGAGTTGAACCGTCATTATATTGGGATTGAAATTAAAGAAGAGTATTATCGGATTGCTTTAGACCATATACATTCAATTAAAAATATTTCTTCCCAATGCTCTCTCTTAGAATAGTTGTGTAATAGTAGAGTGCGTAATTAACACACCCTAACTAATTACAAGGTGGAACCAGCCTGAGTTCACCGTGATTAGCATCTCAGAGATTAGCATCTCAGATTTTTGATCTAACCTTCCCATTCCGGAATCTTGGGCACAGAAGCAATCAGGGACTTCGTATATTCATGGACAGGACGACCAAACACCTCTAGGGCTGTGCCATATTCCACCACTCGTCCCCGTTTCATCACCGCAATGTTTTGACAGAAGAACTGCGCCACCGCCAAATCGTGGGTAATAAAAACATAGGTTAATTTAAACTCATCCTTCAGTTGCTGCATCAGTTCCAAAACTTGCTGCTGAATTGAAGCATCTAACATACTCACTGGCTCATCGCAAATCACCAGTTTAGGATTGGTAATTAATGCCCGCGCAATATTGACCCGCTGTAACTGTCCCCCCGACAAATCCCTAGGGTAACGCTGGGCAAATATACTGGGCAAACCCACCCGATCCAAAATGTCATAAATCCTAGGCAAACACTTAGCCAGACTATGCTCTTGACGATGGATCAACAACGGATCAGCTAAACTTTCTTCCACCGTCATACAGGGATTCAGTGCCGCCCTGGGGTCTTGGAAAATCATTTGCATCTGGGACCGCAACCGCTTCATTGCCAGAAAAGATAAACGGGTTAGCTCTTGCCCGTCAAAATGTACTGATCCGGCATCAGGGCGAATCAGTTGCAGCAACAGTCTACCGGTGGTGCTTTTACCGGAACCACTTTCACCAATAATGCCCAGGGTATCCCCCTGATAAACGGTTAAGTCGATATTATCTGCGGCTTTAATCACATTATTCTTAGGATCTAGCCATTGCCCCAACAGATTGCCCTTGGTGTAGTACTTGCGTAAACCATGAGCCGTTAGCAATATTGGCTCAGGGGATGGTTTGCGCAAATTTTCGGTTAGGTCTGGCTCAGGAGCGGAGAGGGCAATAGAGGTGTTTGAGGTATTTTTTGAGATATTTTTTGAGATATTTATAGTGGAATCTGGGGCAGGAGACTGATCCTGATCTACAGGAGCCTCTGGTATATCTAGGCTGTCACCTGAGGGCGGACGAAAATGCAAAGCAGATTGCAGTAATTGCTGGGTATAGGGATGTTGCGGGTTTTGGAAAATATCTTTGACTATCCCTGACTCGACTAAAATGCCGTCATACATCACCGCTAAGCGATCACAATATTGCGCAACCATCCCCAAATCATGGGAAATTAATAGTAAACCCATCTTCCGCACTTGCCGCAGATAGGTCAATTCTTTGAGGATTTCATTAGCGACGGTCACATCCAGACTGGTGGTTGGCTCATCGGCAATCAACAACACTGGGTCTAGTAGCAAAGCCAGGGCAATCATGACCCGTTGCCGCATCCCCCCACTAAATTCATGGGGATATTGCTTGGCTCTGGTGGGATCAATCCTGACCATGCTTAAACTATCGCGCAGTTTCTCGCGGGCATCACGGGTGCGAAATCTTTTGGTGTGGGACCGCAACACCTCGAAAGCATGTTCCTCAATGGTCAGCAAAGGGTTAAGCCGCGTCATGGGATCTTGGAAGATCAAGGCGATCTTTTCGCCCCGCCAAGTACCATACTTATAGCTAGCGACTAATTCACCGTCAATGCGTACCGTCCCTTCCATAGTGGCGTGACTCGGTAAGAGCCGCATTAGACCACGCCCAATGGTGGATTTACCGCAGCCACTTTCACCGACTAAGCCAATTGCTTCCCCTTCATCTAGGGAAAAACTGACTTGATCTACCGATGGGGCAGATTGTCCGTACTTTACTGTTAACTGCTCAACTTCAAGAAGTGCCACAAACCTACCCGCCAGAAAGCTATTTGTTTTTAGTTTGTTTTTAGTCAGAATCAGATTCCAATTAGGAATTTTTGAACCAAAAGTTTGTAAGAATTTCTTGGTTAATCATTTTTGACTAGAAAATTTTGAGCCAAAAGTCTTTAACCAGGAATCTTGAGTTAGTAACTTGAGTCAATAAACTTTCACTAGAAACCTTAGCCAGCATTAAGCAAACGTTACCCAGTTGTCATGCATCAGTCTACCAATGAATTTAACCCCAAGAAATCCCATGACACTCACAATGACACTAATCATGCCATTAATTTATGTCCTGTGCCTGAGGGAGTGTTTGAGGTTAAGCTAACCAGCCCTAGGGTAGCTCGAGATTTTAGTTTGGCTCACGACTCAGATTCATTGGCGGATCACAATTCAGATGACAATTCAGCATCTGCTACTCCAGCACCAATCCTCTTCTCGCTGATTGTACCCACGTATAATGAGCGGAAAAATGTCCAGCAACTAGTGGCAGTCTTAACGGAATTACTAGACGATTACATGACGAGCATCAATGCAGTTGCCAATAATGAAACTGTTGATGAAGCTTTTAATGATGACATTGGTGAAGATCTTGAGCAGTCTGGCACTAAAAAAACAAGCCTTTGGGGTTATGAAATTATCATTGTTGACGATGACAGTCCCGACCGTACCTGGGAACTAGCGGCGGAGCTAATGGCGGATTATCCTCAATTACGGGTAATGCGACGGCAGGGTGAAAAAGGACTGTCTACAGCAGTAATTCGCGGCTGGCAAGTGGCATCAGGGGAAATCCTCGGCGTAATCGATGGGGATTTGCAGCACCCGCCGGAAGTGATGGTAAAAATGCTTGATGCTGCCCGTGAAGGGGTAGATCTAGTAGCGGCAAGTCGGCACATCGAAGGCGGTGGAGTCAGTGACTGGGGTTTTGTTCGCCGGTTTCTGTCACGGGGCGCACAAACTTTAGGGTTAGTGATCCTACCTCGGGTGATTGGGCGAGTGTCTGATCCTATGAGCGGCTATTTTATGGTGCGGCGGGGTGCAATTGCCGGCTGTCGGCTCGATCCTTTGGGTTACAAGATTCTGATCGAGGTATTAGGACGCGGCAATATCGAAACTATTAGGGAAGTTGGTTATATTTTCCAAGAGCGGAAAGAAGGGGAAAGCAAAGTTACTTGGAAGCAATATGTGGAATATATTCTGCATTTGGTGCGGTTACGGTCACGGGGTAGACTGTCGCGGATTTATCGCAAAGTGTTTTTACCAGCAAAGCGCTTTGTCAAATTTGGTTTAGTGGGTTTGAGCGGTGTATTTGTGGACATGGCAATTTTCTATTTGCTCAGTGACCCAACGACCCTACACCTAGGCATTACCCGCAGTAAAATCATTGCCGGAGAATTGGCGATTTTAAATAATTTCATTTGGAATGATCTATGGACATTTCATGATTTGTCCGCTGGTCAACACATTTGGCATCAGAAGTTTCTGCGCTTTTTGAAATTTAATCTTGTGTGTTGCTTCGGTTTAATCTTTAACCTGATCATTCTTAATATTTTATATAACTATTTCCATGTGAATCAGTATTTAGCTAATCTGATCGCCATTGGTACAGTAATGATTTGGAATTTCTGGATTAATCTCAATTTGAGTTGGCGTGTTACCGAGACAAAACATGCTAAAGATCACACTAAAACCAAATCTTAAAAAACTAAATCTTAAAAATATAGATAATTCAAATAAAAATATAGCTTCGACTACGCTCAGCTAACTTGCGGCGATGGCTGAGCGTAGTCGAAGCCACCTCTACAAATTATTTTAAACAACTATAATTTCCTAGGACAATTCAACCGGCGCTAATTGGAAACCGGTACTAATTTAAAATGGTCAGTTCAAATATTCAATTTCAAGAATTGCCTTAAAAAATAAATTCAAATAGCCAACAAATCCTTTAGCACACAAGCCTTTTATGGGGAAGTACGGACGTGATACTTTCCCCTGCCGGACTTATCACCGGATCTACTGTCAGAATTAGCGGCGCACTTTACCCGTAAAACCTGAAATTTTAAATTGCTTCAATGTCAGCGGCTCCGGCTGATCAGCGGGCACTGTAACCATAATTTCAAAGGGGCTGTCACCTAAGGGCACGCTGTCCACTGAACCAAGCCTCCCTCTTTCGGGCATAGCATCATTGCCGTTGGCATCATAAATCCGACCAAATACATCGGCATTGAGCAAAACTTTACCGCTGTCATTGTGGACCGTGCCTTGAATTAAAAAACAGTTGGCAGACATCACCCCACCGCCCAAAACTAAATTATGGGCTAACTCTGGGGGGCAATTGCTGTAGTGAATATCCGAAACCTTCGCTTGAACCCGTGCTTCAGCGGGAGCCGATCCCACCCCCAAAGCTAGAAATATGCCCAAGAGTAGCCCCAGTAACAAGCCAGTCCGTCCTAACCGCCCAGAGGCATAATCTGGCTCAGGGTGTGGCATAGCGGCAGCAGTCCCAGACCCCAATGGCGAGAAGATCATCCCAGAAAATGACTGCAAAAGTGCTCGGTGCAACGATCTAAAAAACGATCTAAAATTTGTTTGATAAGACATAGGATCAGCAAGCTATAGTTAAGATATCTTCTACGTGCTAAAATCTAGCACAGCCATTGAAGGAGGATAGTTTTTAATGGAATTTAGTTTATTGTTGGCTACTTTGCCCGAAACTTACAAAATGTTTGGACCCTTAGTAGACGTTTTGCCCGTGATCCCCGTATTTTTCCTATTGTTAGCTTTTGTTTGGCAAGCCGCTATTGGCTTCAAATAAGGTTAGGCATATCAGGATCGGCACATTTTCGCCGCTATCTGTTTAGTTGAGCACCACGGGTCTAACCTATGGTGATCTTAGTTTAGACATTGCTCGGCATCAAACCTCAGATTTAAGATTTGCTTTTACTAGGTATTTACGAAGTGTTTACTCAGTATTTACTACTTGTACTTGCAATTTTTGAGTCTAGTTCTCGCTGATGCCAGTGGTGCTAATAACTGCCAAAAATAAAACAAACCTGACAACTGCTAGACAAATCAAACCGATTATTTCTAGTTAGTTACCAAATAGCAAACCACCAAATATACAATCATTTTGGATGATGCTTTTTGTGCATCTAAAGTATAGTAAAACAAACTTATTTTTTCTGATTTCATCATGACTAGGAAGACGATAACATGGTCTTTCTAGTTTTTTTTTGCTAAACTGCCTGACTATATACTTCTGGCGAGTGCTTCTACTAAAATTTAAGATTACTTAAGATGGCTTAGGATTACTATGGAAAAAGTTAGCGGCTGGCTGAATCAGTTTTTATTGATCAATGTGTTTTTAGTATTTTTCTTTTTCAGTTGGTTTATGGTTGCCCTGGCAGGAGAAAGTTTTCATGTACATTTGGGTTTGAAACTGTGGCAAAGTCTCTGGCAGCCATTAATTCAACCAGTTTTAGGTATTGTAATGGCAGGGGCGATTGCCAGCGGTGTGATTGCCAAAGCTAAGCAAATGCTCAAACAAAAAAATTCCTAATTTCCGATGTTCTGTTTCAATCATGAGACTAAATCATGAAATTGCTACAATTTAAGCATTGGTACACCAAACTGTTAAATAAAACCTTGAGTAAAACATCTTTGAGGGTTGTTTTTACTTTGCCTTTTGTGATTGAGGTTTTTATTATAGTTGGCTTAGTGGGGTTTTTATCTTATCAAAATGCTAAGGAAGCGGTTAATGATGTTGCCACGCAATTACGGGAAAAAACTAGGGCAGAAGTAGAAAAATATATTGATCAACAGTTATCGACTTTATTGTTAGTAAATAAACTCAATGCTAATGCAATTAAACGCGGAGATTTGAGTTTCAATTTAAAAGCTGACAGCAAAAAAATTGATGGCTACTTAGTCCAAATGATGCAAAGTTTTCCGCGAGTAGCATGGCTTAGTTTAGCTGCTGAATCGACCGGTGAATATGTCATTATTTCCCGTAAAAAAGATGGTCAAGATTTTCGGTTAGGGGCGGCTAATGACCAAACAAATCAATGGATTGTCTCCTATGAAATGAGTGCTAATGGTCAGCGTAGTGCCACATCCACTGTATCGGTTCAAAAAATCTATGATCCTCGGAAACGTCCTTGGTATATTGGCGCGGTAGAGTCTGGGAAACCCACATGGGCACCGATTTATATGGGAGTTGGATGTGATAGTTTTATTTTGGATCTTTCGGAAGCAATTTATGAACCAGTGGGAGATAATCCACAGGGTAAACTATTAGGTGTAATCAGCTCTGATTACAAACTAGATGATTTACAGAAGTTTTTATATCAATTAAAAATTAGCCCTAAAGGACAGACTTTTATTTTTGAAAGATCTGGTTTTTTAGTTGCTAGTTCCCAGAAAGAAGCTAGTTTAAATACTAGTCAAGCTTGCGAAAATACTAATCGTAAACGCCCCTTAATTCAGGAAAGTAATAATCCTTTAATTCGAGCCGTTGCCCAACAGTTACAAACTAACTTTTCAGATATTGGTGAACTGCCAATCAATCGCAGTTATCAACTAGAATTTATTCATGACAACGAGCGGCAATTTGTCCAAATTTCCCACTATCAAAATGGTTCCGGAATAGATTGGTTTATAGTAGCAATTGTTCCAGAATCTGACTTTTTGGGACGAATTTATGATAGTACTAAGCAGACGATTCTATTATGTATCCTCGCCCTAGTTTTGGTGATGATCGTAGGGATTTTGACTGCTAGATGGGTCACAAAGCCAATTTTAAAACTGAATAAAGCGGCGAAAGATATTGCCGAGCGCAAATTAAATCAAACTATTGATATTCAACAAACTGTTGAACTGGGGGAGTTAGCTAATTCATTTAATACGATGGCGCGACAATTAAATGAACTATTTACTAATTTGGAAGAGAAAGTAGAGCAAAGAACTACGGAATTAGCGATTGCGAAGGAAAAAGCTGAAGTAGCAAATCAGGCAAAAAGTACGTTTATTGCGAACATGAGCCATGAATTACGTTCGCCGTTGAATGCAGTTTTGGGATTTTCTCAGTTGATGTTACGAGCAAAGGATTTACCACCTAAACATTACGAACATGTTGGCATTATTAATCGCAGTGGTGACTATTTGCTAAGTTTAATTAATAATATTCTCGATTTGTCTAAAATAGAAGCAGATAAAACGACGTTAAATCTCAATAATTGTGACCTGTATCAATTATTAAATGATATTGAGGATATGCTGCATTTGCGAGCTGTCAAAGCAGGGTTAGATTTACAGTTTGTTTGTGGCTCTAATTTACCCCGATATCTCTATACTGACGGGACTAAATTACGACAAGTATTAATTAATTTACTTAGTAATGGCATTAAATTTACTCGTCAAGGAGTTGTTAAATTAGAAGTGACTTCCGGCGGGTATATTACCCCTAATATGGTGCAATTACATTTCGCAGTCAGTGATACAGGGGTAGGGATTGCAGCGACAGAACTAGATAATTTATTTAATGCTTTTAGTCAGGCTCAAGCTGGTAAAGATTCCCAAGAAGGCACTGGTTTAGGGTTGGTAATTAGTCGTAAATTTGTGCAATTAATGGGCGGCGATATTACGGTTAGTAGTACTTTAGGTCAGGGGACGGTTTTCCAATTTAATATTCAAGCTGAGTTAGGACAAGAAATTAGTTACGCTCCTGCCATAACTAATCGTAAAGTATTAGGTTTATTGCCGAATCAACCAACTTATAAATTATTAGTAGTTGATGATAAGTCAATTAATCGCCAATTATTAATTAAACTTTTAACTCCGATGGGATTTTTGCTTAAAGAAGCTGAGAACGGTCAGATAGCGATTCAAATTTGGGAAGAATGGGAACCCCATTTAGTGTTGATGGATATGCGGATGCCAGTCATGGATGGTTATGAAGCAACTAAATATATTAAAGCAAAAGTAAAAGGCAGTGCTACAGCGGTGATCGCATTAACAGCTAGTGTTTTGGAAGAAGAAAAAGCCATTGTAATTTCCGCTGGCTGTGATGATTTTATGCGTAAACCATTTAAAGAAGCCATGATTTTTGAGATGCTACAAAAACATTTAGGGGTGCAATATATCTACGAAGAGGAGCAATCGAGTCCACGCTCTTTATTGTCAGGAATAACAGGCATCAATCGTAATCTTGATCATAATGATCAAGATCAAAATATGTTAGTAGATAATAGGCAATTGCAATCTGAGGGACAAAATTTAGCGCTAATATTAGCTGTGATGGATCAGGAATGGCGCAATGATCTATTTGACGCAGCCCTAGAAGCTGACGGTAATCGGGTTTTGAAACTGTTAGAAGAAATCCCCCAATCAGAGGCTAATGCGTTTCATTATCTACAAAATCTGACCCGCCAATTTAAATTTGATTTAATTATTGATTTGTTATCTGATCCCGCAACAACCTAAATAGTTACGTCATAATTACGTCGTAATAATGTTTACATAGTTTATCTGTTCTATACACTTGTTTAGTTGATTGGGTTTAGATATTTTGGTTATTTAAAACATTAACCCTATCAATGGTAGAATAGTTTACAACTTGGTAGAGTGTGAATAAGTTTATTTGTAAGGCGATCTGAATCATGATAGATTTCGAAACTCTAGAAGAAACACAAGGCAATATTTTATTGGTTGATGATTTGCCCGAAAATCTCCAACTGCTTGGTGAGTTACTCACTGAATTAGGATACAAAACCCGCAGCGTAACTAATGGGAATATGGCGTTACGGACTGCACGAGTTAAACAACCTGATGTAATTTTTCTTGATGTTAAAATGCCGGATATGGATGGCTATGAAGTTTGCGCCGCCTTCAAAGCTGACCCCAAATTAAGACATATTCCTATTATTTTTATCAGTGCTTTAGGTGATACTTTCGATAAGCTCAAAGCCTTTCAGGTAGGGGGAGTGGACTATATTACAAAGCCATTTCAGATTGAAGAAGTGGTAGCAAGATTAGAGAATCAATTAACGATTCAAAAACAACAACAGAAGTTACAAGATGAAATTGCCCGTCGCAAAGAAACTGAGGAAGTGCTCTATCAATCTAGGGCTTTATTGGCGAGTATTTTAAATAGTTCTCTAGATGGCATTGCGGCATTACAGGCAGTACGCGATCCTATTACAGGAAATATCGAAGACTTTCGCTGTTTGGTAGTCAATCCAATTATTTCTCGGATTTTTGAACGGAATCGAGAAGATTTAATCGGTAAATTAGTGTTACGTAAGTTTGTCACTCAGTTGGAATCAGAAGCTGATTTATTTGCTGAATTTGTCGCGGTTGTAGAATCAGGACAGCCTACCGCAGGGGATGTATATTATCCTACGGAAGAATCTCTATGGTTCCATTATGTTGCGGTTAAATTAGGGGATGGTCTATCTATTACAGTGCGTGATATTACCAGTCGCAAACAAATGGAACTGGCTTTACAGGATGCGAACAAAAAACTAGAGCTATTAGCGAATTTAGATGGACTGACGCAGATTGCGAATCGTCGCAGTTTTGATAAATATCTAGATTTGGAATGGCATCGTCACCAAAGGGAACAGTATCCTTTGGGATTGATTATGTTAGATATTGACTATTTCAAAGCCTATAACGATGGGAAAGGACACCAAGCGGGGGATGATTGTCTTATGCAAGTGGCGCAAGGGGTGAAATCTGTGATTCATCGATCTACGGATTTAGTGTCTCGGTATGGTGGGGAGGAGTTCGCAGTAATTTTGCCCCATACGGATATGGCGGGAGTGCATAAAATAGCGACGGAAATCATCCAAAGTATTGCTAATTTGAGGATTCCTCATGGGGGATCGGCGGTGAGTGATGTGGTGACGGTCAGTATTGGTATTACGAGTTTGATTCCTAATGAGAGCGGTAATCCTGAGTTGATTGTACGACAAGCGGATCAGGCGCTCTATATGGCAAAACGTCAAGGTAGAAATTGCATTGTGAGTTATGGCGGTGAGTGATAATGCTGATTTTGAGCCGTAGTCATTGAGCCGTGGTAATTCTGAGTTCTAACAGGAATTCTCAAGGGGGGGAATCATTCTGATAAGATCAGATTTGGCAGCAGTCTAGCTGGCACACATCCGGCACACTGACACCAAAAATCTCCCCTATGACCAATCGTAAACCTGTCATGCCTTCTGAAAACAATTCTCCCCATAGTTTACCAAGTGGTTTACCGCGTACCAAACACGTCACGATTCGGTTGCCTATAGACTTGTTGACCGAGGCGCAGCGCCAAGCCGCACAGGACAGTCGGGGGCAGGCGGCGAGTGTGACCGATTGGATTGTGCAGTTAATCGAACAGACATTACACCCCCAAAGCCAAGCTATGGTTACCAGTGCTGAGGCGGCGCTTTTGAGGGAGGCTGACTATAATGCCAATCCTAATGCTAACTCTGATCCTGACTATGGGACTGAGGGGCGGACATCACTAATGATTGCTGCTGGGCGGGATTCAGGTTT
>JBIKNH010000123.1:0-13299 GCA_044358815.1 Pseudanabaenaceae cyanobacterium
CTTAGCTTTTACCAGACCATTTTTTACTATTTTCCCTTCTTCGTTTTCTCACTTTATGAAAATGAAACCACCCTGCTTTCTAAGGGGGATTTAGGGGGATCAAAACTTCTCAAACACGCTCTGAAGCTATAGTTTTTATTTGAATGATCTATATTCTAGAATCTACGCCAAATCTAGGTAGCCTTGTTTAACTTCCATTTGTTTTTCTGCGGATTTGAGAACTTCTAGCGCAAGGAGAATATCAAGGCGTTTTTGTTCTTCGATAATTTCTTGGACGGTAACGATGCGGATTTTGTCAACGGGGGCGCTCATAAATTGGTTTTTATAAATTCCGGCTTCTTTGGTTTCTCTGATCATGTCTTTAGTGGGCTTTTGCAGGGTGATGAAGATGCCAAGGGTGGCGTTTTCGCGAGTCATTGTGCCTTGTAGATCGCGAATGTCACGGGATGAGACTTTGCCTGATTTGACTTGCAAGATAATTTTTTCGGGATCGTCTTTTTCGCTGCGAAAATACGCAATGCCGTCAATGCCTTTGTCTGCGCCTTTTTTGTGGTTGATGGTGGCGCGGTTGTTGGAATAGGTGAGAATTGCCCATTTTTCAAATTCTTTGCGGGTGCGGTCGTCGCTTTTGTTGGCGAGGGCTTGGGCAGATGCCATGTCTTTGGGAATGCCGTTTAGGGTGATGTGGTCTAATACGCCTTTGCCAAAGGAATCTTCTAAGCGTTTAAGAATTAAGCTAATGCTTTGGTAGGTAATATCGATGCCAATCCATTGACGATTTAATCTTTGGGAAACTGCAACGGTTGTTCCACAGCCACAATAAGCATCAAGAATTACATCGCCTTCGTTACTGCTAGATTTTAAGATTCTTTCCAAAAGTGATTCAGGCTTTTGTGTTGGATAGCCCAAACGTTCTTTTGCTTGAGAATTGAGAGATTGTATATCTGTCCAAATATTATCTGCTATCAATCCTTGAGTTTCATGAAGATAGTTTTTAATTCTAGGCGTTCCATTCTTTGTATATGCGATTCTATTTTCAGATATTAACTTCTGTAATCTTTCCTCCGAGTAGGTTTTGAGATTATCTAAATAGTAATAACCTCTTTCATCTTGCTTTGTAAATCTAGACTTGTATTTGTCTGAGTAATCTTGCCTGATATGTTGAAAGAAGTAATCATCAGATTTTGTGTAGAAAAAAATAATATCAGCATTAGAAGGAAATTTTTTTGAAATAGATTTACTACTTCCTGAATTAGTGGTTCTTCTCCAAGTTATTTCATTTTGAAAATCTCCACCTTGAGCGCAAAAAATAGCATCTAAAATAATCTTCAAGTAATGAGAAGCGCTTGGATCACAATGTAAATAAAAGCTTCCAGTAGGTTTTAAAACTCGATAGATTTCCGCAATTCGCAACGTCATACTAACAAGATAAGCCAACAAACTGCCCTTACCCAAAACCTTAGTCAAACCAGAAATCAGATCAATACTTTGGGAAGTAAAATGACCTAAATAATTTTCTTGAATTTCCGCTAAACCCTGATTTGCAATATCATCCCAAGTCCAAGTATCAATAAAAGCCTGTGCCTGCGCCTAATCTTCCTTCCCAATATTGTTATAAATCTGGTTATAGTTGCGCTTCGAGTTAAACGGAGGATCGATATAGCACAAATCAACTGACTCATCTTTGATATGCCGCCGCAACACCTCAAGATTATCCCCGTAAAATAGTTGATTTTTAGGTTGGCTTGCCATAAGTACTTGATTTAATCATCATATCGATTTATACATTACCACAAATGATGATTACACGAAAATGAAAGTGATTAAACTCGTGGCGATCACTATAACTTATTTATTAGTTAATACCTGTTGGAAAGTCCAAGTCAAGGATTTGGTCGATTGTATAAGGCATGACCTGCGGTAAATCTGGTAGATCTAGTGGTGTTTCTTTGAGAACCAAATTAATGCCTTGACGGAAACCTTTCTGTACTGCTTCATTGAGATAGGATTTAAGGCTGGGGTTATCAAGCAGAATTTCGTGAACTTCGTCTCTTTGTTCGCGAATAGTAGCTTTCCAGCTTTTACTGCGTAATTCTGGCTGATAGTCCCATTTCAGTAAATGACCGATTAAGCTCCCTAAACAATTGCGTAGTTCTTGTTTCTGCTGCTTTCCCAAAGATTCCACCTCTTCAATCAAATTAGCAATATCCAAACCTTCAAAATCTCTCGCTTTGAGTTTGCGAACGGTATCTTCTACCCACATCACCAGATCTTGATCGTAAAGTGATTGTGACTGCTCAGTTTTAGCAGTAGCTTTAGAGGTAATTGCAGAAGTAATCGTAGAGATGGTTTCCGTCACTGCTTCTATCATAGGTTGATCCTCAATCAAAAAATTCCGCAAGTTCCTAATTCAAGATGACTCAAGATCTCCGACCCCATCAGCAGAATCAGAGATCTCCAACTTCTATAATAAGAACCCTAAACCCAAACCCAAGCAACTCAAAAAGTGCAAACCCACCGCCATAAAACGGCAATTAGTGAGAACCTGTTCCTGATCATGGTGTTGCCCGATAAACCGACACATCCGCCATGCTATCGGCACACCTAAACCTACCAACAAACTCCCTACTGGCAAGCGCCCCAAGGCAATACCCACCAACACCGTACCGTAACCCACCGCACACAACCAAGGCAACAAATCCGCCGCCCGTTTTGTGCCTAACCGAATCACTGGGGAACGTTTACCCGCCGCTTGATCATCAGTAACCTGATTGAAATGGGAGCAAAATAAAATTAAGCTGGTGAAAATGCCCACACTCACCGACGGTAAAACCATTGTTACCGCTCCGGCTCCAGTTAAAGATTGGGTTTGACTGTAATAAGCCGCCGCCACTCCCAAAGGACCAAAAGCCCAAAAGCAGAGGATCTCACCCCAACCTTGATAACCCCACCGAAAGGGCGGACCTTGATACACATAGCCCAACCCACAGCACACCGCGATCAATAACAGCACCGTCGGATCTTGCTGCTGCCAAGCAATGCTCAATACACAACCAATCCCCAACAGCAGCGCTCCATTAGCCAACGCAAAAACCGCTTCCTTGCGCCCCGTCAGATTCACCACCGAATGATTCTTATTGACATCAATTCCTGTATCTGCGTCAAACACATCATTACAAAGGTTTTCCCAGAGCAAAATCAGAATTGCACCCACCAAAAACAACCCGAAAATATCACCCTGAAATAGTCCCGTTTGCCAATAAGCCAACGCCGTACCCGTGGTAATTGGCATAATCGCCACGCTATACATAGGTGGTTTGATTGCCGCAAGCCAAAGTTTCCGTCGGGGCGCAACTGCCTTAGGACCAGACAAATTAGGGTTATGCCGTTCTGCACTCGTTGCCCCTAAAGATTTATCTAAACTAGATGCCATGCCTAAAAAATTCTCCTAAAAATATTGAAAATAAACATTTTGAATAAATTGCACTACCTGAAAACATCGCCTAAAAACACTAGACAACTGCCCTAGAGGACATTCAAGCAACTTTAATGAATTAATTAGGCTAATAATTCTGAAAAATACAGCCTTGATAATAAAAAAATAATATAGATAGATGAAATAATATCGTTGCCATAGACTAGCTGAAAAATTCCAGTCCAGTCATCAAGTCAACATTGCGTTAATAACATTGCGTTAATAAAACATTGGGTAGATTATGGTTGATCCTCTGTCGATCAGGGTAGAGAATTGTTAAGCTTTGCAAAGTACAATCAGGTAATGTAATTAAAAGCAATTAATTCTTGAGTCCATGGGCATCATGGCACCTCGCGATCACTTGCTGATAATTTACTGATTATCTAGTCAAAAATCCCTGATAAATTATTTACAATAGCTATTAAGCCGATCACAGGAGAACTATGCGGGTTGCGATTGCTGGCGGAGGATTAGCAGGTTTAGCCTGTGCCAAATATTTGGTAGACATGGGACACCAGCCGATTGTCCTAGAGCGGGAAGCGGTGTTGGGTGGTTTGGTCGCCGCATGGCAAGACGAAGATGGCGACTGGCTCGAAACTGGACTTCATGCGTTTTTTGGCGCTTACCATAATATGCAGCAGTTGATGGGCGAACTCGGCATTAGCGATCGCCTGCAATGGAAACAACACACCCTCATTTTTAACCAACCTGACAAACCAGGCACTTTGTCTCGGTTTGACGTACCAGACATTATCGCCCCGTTTAACATCATCGTTTCCATTTTGCGTAACAACGATATGTTGACTTGGGAGCAAAAGATCCGGTTTGCCATCGGCTTACTACCTGCCATCGTGCGCGGTCAGAAGTACGTCGAAGACATGGACAAATACACGCTTCTGGAATGGCTCCGGCTCCAAGGGGTGGACGAAAAAGTTAATACCGATATTTTCATCGCCGCATCTAAGGCATTAACTTTTATCAATCCCGATGAAGTATCCGCCACCGTGCCCCTCACCGCGTTAAATCGGTTCTTGCAAGAGCGCTATGGCTCCAAAATCGCATTTCTCGATGGTGCGCCCCCAGAGCGGTTATGCCAGCCCATCGTGGACCACATCGTCAAAAATGGCGGTGAAGTTCATACCAGTACATCACTGCGGCGGATTGTCCTCAATGATGATGGCACAGTGCAAAAATTTGTCATGGCAGGACCCAATCCCTCCGGCAATGGAGAATTTGACGTAGTAGCCGATGCCTATGTCTCCGCTATGTCCGTCGATGCCCTGAAATTACTGCTACCTGACCCCTGGAAAGAAAATCCTTTCTTTACCCAACTCAACGGCTTAGAAGGCGTACCCGTAATTAACGTGCAGATTTGGTTTGACCGTAGGCTGACCGACGTAGATCAGTTATTATTTTCTCGATCTGACCTACTGAGCGTCTATGCCGACATGAGCATTACCACCCGCGACTACGCCGACCCAGATCGCTCCATGTTGGAATTGGTCCTCGCCCCTGCTGCCGATTGGATTGGTCGCAGCGACGAAGACATTATCCAAGCCACTATGGACGAACTAGCGCGGCTTTTTCCGGAGCAAATTCCCCATGTTGCCAAAGTCCGCAAAGCCAAAGTCAAAAAAACGCCCCGATCCGTATACAAAGCTATCCCTGGTCGTCAGGCGCACCGTCCCTCCCAAAATACACCTATTGCCAATTTCTTTTTATCCGGTAGCTATACCATGCAAGAATACTTAGGCAGCATGGAAGGTGCCGTACTTTCTGGTAAGCTGACAGCAAAGGAAATTGAAAAATCTAGTAACCTCACCAGTAACCCATCAAGAAAGGATGACCTCGGTCGAACCAGCCCGTCCAATCATAGTCCAGCCATCTCAGCCTAGGGGAGTGGGAATGCGTCCACCCGTAGGTCTAGAGGAAGCGTATGAAATCTGTCGTTGCATCACTGCCAAGTATGCAAAGACGTTTTACCTTGGCACAATGCTCATGTCGGAAGCGAAACGCCGCGCCACATGGGCGATTTATGCTTGGTGTCGCCGCACCGACGAGTTAGTTGATGGTATGCAAGCCGCAGCCACCACTAACGAAACCTTGGATCACTGGGCGGCACAACTTGAGTCGATATTTAATGGCAATCCTTGCACTGCCCCCGATGTGGCTTTGGCTGACACAGTACAACAGTATCCTGTAGCCATTGAGCCATTTCGCGACATGATCGCCGGAATGCAGATGGATTTACAATATGACCGCTATCAAACCTTTGATGACTTGCAGCTTTACTGTTATCGGGTAGCGGGTACTGTGGGGCTAATGTCGGCGGCGGTGATGGGATTTGAGACCCAAGACCCTCACGCCATTGCCACTGCTACGGAAGCCGCTGTAGCGCTGGGAATTGCCATGCAGTTGACCAATATTTTACGTGACATTGGCGAAGATGCCCAACGAGGACGGATTTATCTGCCCCTTGAGGATCTGCGTTCTTTCGACTACACCGAAAAAGATTTATTTAATGGCGTAGTGGACGAACGATGGATGGAATTAATGCGGTTCCAGATTGAGCGAGCGCGGCAGTTCTATCAGCAAGCCGAGTCAGGGATTTCTGCCCTGTGTCGTGATGCGAGGTGGCCTGTGTGGACTTCGTTAATGCTGTACCGCAATATTCTTAATGCGATCGAACGCAATCAATATGAGGTATTTCGGCAAAGAGCCTTTGTCCCTGGTCCCAATAAAGTTCTAACTTTACCTTGGGCTTGGTTGCGGGCGCAGATTTCCTAATCCATCATCAGATCTAAAATCTGAGTCAATATCTCAAACTTATTAGCTTAACTTATTAGCTTGATGATTCATGGCAGACCCTAAAGTTACCCAAGCAGTTGCCCAGTTATACGATACTTATCCTTTTCCGCCGGAGCCAATCTTAGATGTGCCGCCTCCGGGGTATAACTGGCGTTGGCATTGGGGGGCGGCGTATAGCTTCTGCTCTGGGGGAGTTTTGCCTAGTAATCAACGCCCTAGAATTTTAGATGCTGGCTGTGGTAGTGGCGTAAGTACCGAATATCTCGCCCATTTAAATCCAGGGGCAGATATTGTTGCCATTGACATTAGTGCGGGGACTTTGGCGGTTGCCCAAGAGCGGATCAATCGCACCTGTCCACCGGATAAATATGCAGCGACCCACGGTGAGCGTCAGATTGAGTTTCGCCACCTCAGTTTGTTCGATGCCGATCAGCTAGACGGACAGTTTGATCTGATTAATTCCGTCGGAGTGCTGCACCATACCGCCGATCCCATTCGTGGCATTCAGGCTTTAGCAGCAAAATTAGCACCTGGGGGCATTTTCCATATTTTCGTGTATGCGGCGATCGGTCGCTGGGAAATTAGTTTAATGCAGCAGGCTTTAGGCTTGTTGAGTAAGGCAGCGCCCGAGACTCAGGGGGATTTCCGGCGAGGCGTAAAGTTGGGGCGGGATGTATTTGCGGCTCTGCCAGAGGGCAATCGTTTAGTTCAGAGAGAAAAACAGCGCTGGGCAATGGAAAACCAACGGGATGAATGTTTTGCCGATATGTATTTACATCCCCAAGAAATTGATTATACGATTGATGGTCTGTTTGAACTAATTGATGCTTCCGGTTTGGAGTTTGTCGGGTTCTCTAATCCGCAGGTATGGTCACTGGCGCGATTACTGGGTAAAAATCCCGAACTATTAGCACAGGCAGAGCGATTGAGCCAGAGGGAGCAATACCGCCTGATTGAACTTTTAGATACGGACATTACTCATTACGAATTCTTTTTAGCGAAGCCGCCATCAACACAAACTAGTTTTACACAGGCTAAGTGGGAACTGGATGATAATTTACTGGTAGCAGTTCCCTTGCGGCATCCTTGTTTAGAGGGTTGGCCTAGTCATTTGCTGTTTGATGCGGATTATCAAGTGGTGGATCTTACTCCAGCGGCTCTAGCGTTTATGCATGGCTGTGATGGCGAGAATTCCGTTGGGGCAATTTTAGGGGCAGTCGCTCAGGATGATGTGAATCTGTCACTGGTACGAAATCTATTAGCCCGTCGGCTGATCGTTTTTGTGGGAAATTAGTTTTGTTGGATTAATTTGGTTTGATTAATTTGGCTATGATTTAACATCCTCAAACAAAAATCTCTGATACAGAACAGGCAAACTCTGGCAGTAATGGTGAGGTTAGAATGTCAGTGGCGAATAGAGTAACAGCTAATTTGAGAACACCTTGCTCACGCCGATAAACTAAGATTTGCTGCTCTCGCCAATCAGCAATCCAATATTCTAAAACCCCCCGTGACGAGTAAAGCTTTAACTTTAATTCCCGATCCCGCTTCTCGTTTTCTGTACCAGCAGATAGTACTTCGATCACTAAGTCCGGCGCACCTAGCAAGTGCCCTGCTCCGTCAATTAAAGCCTCGTATCTAGCTTGACTAACCCACACCACATCGGGAATTACATCGTCATGATCGCCAAAGATTACCCCTGCATTCATGGCAGTAGCTCCTGACTTAGTAGCAACTGACCAAGTATCTAACACTGCAAAAAAACGACCGCAAGTAGTTTGATGCTTCCAATGGGGCGCTCTGGTCACAAATAATTCTCCATCAATAATTTCATAACGGTTGTTACTCTCTGGTAATAGGGCTAAATCAGCGCTAGTCCAACGGAGAGAGTTATTAGTTAGTGATATTTCAGCAGAAGTTCCTTGAGTCATCATGGCTGCCTCGCCTGCAAGATATGGTAATTATAGCTAAGTTTTTAGATCTGCTTAAATGCGTTAATAGCACCAGATGATAAAAAGGTAGTAAATAGGTAATAAAAAACAGGACTCAAGCCAGTTAATGCATGGGTCCTGTAATTACAGAAGTTCTATTTTAGAAAAATCTAACTCAGAAAACTTCACTAGAGAAAATTGGACGATAAGAACAAGAGACTTAATACTTCGGTACGGAAGAGTCAACCTCATCACTCCAGGCATTAATTCCACCCTTGACATTAATTCCCGTAATGCCTGCCTGATGGAGAATACCCAGCGCTTTCATGGAACGACCGCCCATCTTGCAATGAGCAATTAACTTCGTGCCATTAGCTAGCAGTTCCTTAACCTTTGCCACACCAGCGCCATTTTCAATCTCTGGCAGTGGTACGAGAACCGTATTAGGAATCCGTCCGATTTCCCATTCACTGGGATTGCGTACATCAATAATTGTGTACCCTAGGGCACCACCATCAATGATATTTTTCAACTCAGTTACAGTGATTTCCGTAATCTCACTGCCAGCATCGGTTTCTGCGGCTTGCTGTTGGGGAATACCACAGAATTGTTCGTAGTCGATCAGCTTCTCAATTACCGGACGCACAGGGTTGGGGCGTAACTTCAGTTCCCGAAACTTCATATTCAAGGCATCGTACAGCATCAACCGACCGCTGAGGGTGTTGCCTTTACCTAAAATAATTTTGACCGTTTCCGTGGCTTGGATGACCCCAATTACGCCGGGTAAAATCCCCAAAACGCCACCCTCAGCGCAGGAAGGGACCATTCCAGGTGGCGGTGGTTCGGGATACAGATCACGATAATTCGGACCACCTTCGTAATTAAATACCGTTGCTTGACCTTCAAATCGGAAGATCGAACCATAGACATTCGGCTTATTGAGCAAGACACAGGCATCATTCACTAAATAACGGGTGGGAAAATTATCCGTACCATCTACCACCACGTCATAGGGAGCCATAATCTCTAGGGCATTTTCGGAACTCAACCGAGTCTCATAGAGATCCACTTGGCAATAGGGATTAATTTCCAGAATCCGGTTTTTGCCCGATTCAATTTTGGGCTTACCCACCCAACTAGTGCCGTGAATCACTTGCCGTTGCAAATTGGACTTGTCCACAACGTCAAAGTCCACAATACCGATGCGTCCAATACCCGCAGCGGCTAAATATAACAGCAAAGGCGAACCCAAACCACCAGTACCAATACACAGTACACTGGCAGCTTTGAGACGCTTTTGCCCTTCAACACCCACTTCTGGCAAGATTAAATGGCGCGAATAACGCTCATAATCGTCAGGAGTTAGGGTTACGGAATCAAGATCTGGATTGAGCATGATAAGACGATTCGCATTTAACATTGTGGATGGGGTACAGATCGACTGATCTTCCTCCCTGTGCCCCACCCATAACCTTGAAGTTAATTACCCAAAAGTACTACCTAGAAGCATTACCTAGAAGGTGTTACCCAAAAGTTAATCACCCAGTTAGTCACCATAGATGCACATTGCTCCACCGCGACCCAGTGATTTGAGGAAGATTTCCTTGATGCTGTCTATTGTAGTGTGGTGGTTGCCAAATTAGGCGTACTGAACTCCGATGGCACAGATTTTTGCAGGTTTGCCACCAACTGATGAGCTTGACAATCCCTAGTGGCTGACCTGTAGGGATGACTCGTGAAGAAAAAATGCTTAAACCATTGTCAAAAATACCAGAATAGATTAATATCTTGCAGTCAAATTGACATCTCAGCCCTGGGAAATTGGTTTCTGTAGTTCAACCAATTGTTGCAGTGGTGGTTTCTGCTCAATTTAGATGAATCTTCTAGCAGCCATCCAGCGACCAAAGATTACACCACAAACTCAAGACCAAAGGTTAATTAAATAAAGTTAAATAAAGAAAGTTAAACAAAGTTAATTACTCTTTAATCGTTTTTTAACTATCGTTTTTAACTATTATTTCTAACTATTATTTCTAACTATTTTGGGCAGCACTCAAGGAACATTGTCCTATGCGACTTCTTCAGCGATTTTCTCTCCTTAGCCTAGCCGCCGGTACTTTGAGTCTAGCCGTAGCCTGCGGTGACCAAGGTGCGCAACAGCCTGGTAGTGTCTCGGCTCCTCCTGGTGGCGTGACCGATTGTACCGTCAGTGTGGACAAGGCTACGGGCACTTCTCGGGTGGAGAAATTTCCGGCTGGTACAGACTGCGAAGCCATGCGTAAACTAGCTGCTGAAGGAAAGCCCTTACCTACCATTGGTGCACCAAAAGCAGCAACAGCGGTAGCTCCCACCACAGCGCCTAAGTTTGCTGCTCCTTTTGTCACTGGTAGGGATAACAAAACTGAACTGATCGAACCCACTGATGCCAAGGCCCGGACCCAAGAGCTAGAAAATGCCATTGCCAGTCCCGATGATAAGAAAATCCGGGATCCTTTTGGCAGTAGTATTTTGAATCCAGTGCCTGACGTACAAAAAATTCTCGATGATGAAAGACGGCGTAAAGAAAATATCATCCGCACTGAAGCAGAGCGCAAAGAGCGTCAGGAAAAACTCAGAGAAGCGATTCGGGTTAGAATTGCTAGGGAAGCCCTAGAGCGCCAACGCCGAGTGGCAGCTAAACCTAAACCTAGACCTCGCACTGACGAAGCTGAGGCAGTTAGGGTAACGGGTACAGTGGAACTGAACGGCACAGTTTACGCCATTGTCTCTGCGCCGGAGGAGCCGTCCTCTCGGTATGTGCGGGCAGGGCAGGATCTGTCAGCAGGTAAGGTTCTTGTAAAACGGATTGATACTAATGCTGTACCGCCTATAGTTGTGTTGCAACAAAATGGTATTGAGGTTTTACGGGCAGTGGGTGCGCCGGTAGTGGCAAAAGTGCCCAGTGCCCCTGCGGCGGCTACTCCTGCCCCCCAAGCGATGCCGCCTCAATAATCAGTTAACAATAATCGCTTCCCAAAATGGTTTCAAGGCAAAAGTTTTATGCAAGTTACGGTTAAGCTGTTCGCAATCTTCCAAGAAATCTTTTTCCAAGAAACCTTAGATCATGGAGAAATGACTTTAGATTTGCCATCGGGTGCGGAGGTTGCTGCTGTTTTTGCTGCCCTAGTAGCCAAGGAGCCTAATCTACAGAAATGGGAATCTGTAGTGCGTTATGCTGTGAATTTAGAGTTTGTTTCACCTCGAACATTGCTCCAAGATGGGGATGTAGTGGCGTTAATTCCTCCCGTCAGTGGCGGTTAGGTTACTTCCAGGGAGGGCTGAAAAAAGTCAAAGCCCCCGCTGTAAATTCCCCTGAAAATTCCTCTGTAAACTCCCCTGGGAATTATTTCAAAAGCCACTTCAAAAGTAATTTCAAATAACCATCAGTCTAAGCATCCCTTAGGTGATGTCGGTTTTGAGTCGCAGTAATAAAACCTGCGTCATCTGTCGGTCACTGAAATTATCATCACTGACTAATAGTAAACTTTGGGAACCATCGGCTAATTTAGGTCCGAAAGCCATTCCTTCGATATTATCTAGACTGATCCCCAAAGTCCCCAAGTCTAAAACTAACTGCTTTGTGATGGGGCGAATATTGCTGATATTGCCTCTGAAACTGGTGATGCGGCTGGTATCGGTGGCAGCAGTGGTGTTAATTTGCCAGATTTTTGCCCCAAACCCCAAGGGACTAAAAGACCGCTCCAACGTCAAAAAATGTCCCGCCCGATCCAGTGCCGCCATTTCGACAACTCCGTTTACCCCACCCACTGGGGGCGCTTCCACCAAATATAAATGTTCGGCGACTAACATTGGCGGTACTCGCACCACATTATTTTCCACGTAGTGCAAGAAACGACTAGGTGATGGCTCTTGCTTGGCGATCTTTTTCACCTTCGACACTAGCGAAAGCTCTTGATGATCTTGGGCAAGGGCATTTTCGGTAATGGCAAAAATTCGATAGGGATCGCTAGGAGCATCACCAACTACGGTCATTGCCTCAAATCCTAGATTGTCCCTGACCCCCACATTTGGCAGATTATTTGATGGATTATTCGAGGGGGTGGTGTCATCCTTAGTAGAACTTGCTAAGGCTGGGGCATAACGTTTTGGGATGGGCAAAGCACTATATAAATTACCGCTAACCCGTTCATACTCATTGATCAAAGGGGGAATTAAATCAGGGGCAATGCCTTCGGTGGACACGTAAACCGTTCCCTTGGGAGACAGAGCAATGGCTTCAGGATCAATGGTTTTGGGTGGGTAGGTACTGCCATCAGCCTGGTGTAATGTTACGGCGCTGTTAATCTGAATCTGTTTAAGTTGCACCTGGTTTGGCTGATTTCCTGGGACTAAATTCGCTTTGAACGTATAAAACCGCGCCGGAGCTAAATCACTGCGATCATCACTAATCACATAAAACAAATCCTGTCGGGGATCGTAACTCAACCCTGACCAGCCTCCAACCTTCACTCCGTTAAAGTCTTGTTTGGGTAAAACATATTGGTCTAGTAGTTCTAACTTAATGGGTAAAAAACGGCGATCAGTACTGCCATCGGTTTGACTACCTGCTTGTTTGGGAGAATTATTAGCTGGAGTAGGGGCAGATGGTTGGCTGGCGGTTTGATTAGAGTTGGTGACTTTAGGCGATAGTGCGTCACTGCGTAACCATGTCATGATTCCCACAATTGTTGCTGCAATCAGGCTTAAAATCCCCACCACAGCCATAAATTGCCCAAACCAAGATAACCAAGGGGGTGTAGAACGTTTTTGCATAGGTTGATTACAGTTTTTAGTTACAGTTTTTTAACTACAGTTTTTGAAGATGGGTTTTGAATACGAGTTTTTTGAATACGGGTTTTTAGTACAGTTTTCTGATTACAGGTTTTAGACAATATTTAGGATTTACAGTATCTAGAATTTAATGCCTCCCATAACGCTGGGCAATCTTGCACCGACCCTCGGGTAATAGGGTAAATCTGGAGCGATCTTAAAATTAATAGGTTAAGTTTCAACAATATCCTGACCTTGGGTTACCTTTAACTTTAT
>JBIKNH010000124.1:0-13285 GCA_044358815.1 Pseudanabaenaceae cyanobacterium
AAGCCGTTCAAATTCACCAAATTTAGCCGTCAGTACCAAAAACTCCCCAGGTTTGGCACTGTACATTACGGAATAGTCTTCAGTTTCCCCCTGTCCCAAAATGGGTTTTAGAATTGGATTCTTTACCTCTGCGGCGGTTTCAGTCAGTTCATAATATTCACTGGAACGATTCCCCGTTGCTTTATAGAGTAATAATTTGCGCTGAGGATTGGATTTATTTTTTGCGTTATCCCACACATCAGCCACCCCCCAAACCCCTTGCTGGTTGAGAAGTAATCGCTTTTCTTTGGTAATCAAATCATACCGATATAGCGCGAAGGAGTCAGGACGAATATCATTGGCACTAAAGTAGATGGTACGACTGTCTGAGGCAATGTACTGTAAACTGGCTCTGACCTTGGGTCGCTGGTAAATCGTCTCTAAAGGTCCGCCAGCGGTAGATTGCATGTAGATCCCCGGATTTTCTTCCCCTTGACGATCCCGTGAGAAGAAGATGAATTTACCATCGGGAGTCATTTCGCCGATAAAAGTCGCATCTCTACCGCTGGTCATTTGGCGCGGAAAGCCTTTTGGTCCATCAATGCGCCAAACCTGCGGCGTGCCCGTAATTGACCAAGTGAAAAATAATTGTTTGCCATCGGGACTGAGAATCCCCATCCCTGGAGCGCGGACATCCATTAGGGCTTCGATGGGACGCACTACTTCCGGCGGTAAAGCAGGGGGCGCATATCGCTTGATGATTGCCGGATCAACGCTCTCTCTCACCAGTCCAGTATATTGAGCTTGGGTGCTCTGGGGTGAGACCATAGGACCAATGACCGCAACCCCGACAGATGCCGCGAGCCATAAACTAAAAGACTGGAGAATCTGAGGATAGAGTTTCATAGAGGCATTATGAAAGGACAAATAGCGAACATATCAAATAACAAAATCAAACAACGAAATCAAAAAAGAACACAAGAAAAAATACAAGAAAAAACAGGCTCAGGGGGCAGCAGCAAAAAGGAAATTCACCTAACAGATAATCTAGGAGATAATACAGGAAAATCAGGCTGGCAATTTCCAGGAATTTCCAGTCAAGAATTTCTGAATTGATGTAATCTCGGATGTAACCACTCATTAATTGGTTGATGTTGGTCCAACTGTTGTTCCACAAAATGCGCCACTTTATGGGCATCCATCCGCCAATAATACAGATGATCAGGAGCGAGATATAACATTGGTCCCGAACCGCACAAACCCATGCAGCCAGAGATACCAATGGCTACATCATCGCGATCTTTAGTTGCTTCCTGCAATGCATTCAGCAAGGCTTCAGCGCCATCATGCTTACAAGTCCTAAATTGGCAGACCATAACCGTTTGCATTTATAGTTCCCTTTTTAGTTACAGTTTTATTTTTGGTTTATTCCAATTTTAATAATTAGAATACTAGTACCAATTACAACTTAATTTATACAACCTGATCCCATTATGACTGATCATTCTCTATTAGTTCTAAGTCAATCGGATTATTGTAATTTTTTAATGATTTAGAAATTAAAATCAAATAGCACCAGTGAATACTACCAACTAGGCAATGCCAATTAAACGACACTAAAATAATTAAGACGAAAATAACTAGAGCCAGACTCTTAGTTACCTTCTTCATGGTGAAAATTTGAGATGTAACTATCTTTTGCCCCTTCACTCTTTTGATGGCGGGTTTTGCTCTAGTTCCGCCTGGAGCGCTTGCCGTGCCAACTTAGTGAGATAAACCGTCACGGCAACGGTGGCAGCCAAGCCAATCAATTTAACTCCCCATTGGGCAGCCCCTAAGTCATAGGCACTGGGATTCACACGGTCTAACATGGTGACATCCCCAATTAAAGAACCGAAGTAAACGTATAAAACTGTCCCTGGTAACATACCGACGGAGCCAAGGATATAGTCCCGCACCGACACTGTGGTAATTCCAAAAGCGTAATTGAGTAAATTAAACGGAAACAATGGCGATAGGCGAGTTAATAGCACAATTCGCAAACCAGATCGGGCGACTGCTGCCTGAATCGCTTGGAATTGTGGTTGATGACTCAGACGATCTGCCACCCATTGCCGCGACAGATACCGCCCCAAAAAGAATGCTGTAATTGCCCCAAACGTAGCTGCAATAAATACATAAATCGATCCCCATCCCACGCCATAGAGTGCCCCGCCCCCCAAGGTTAACAAGGAGCCTGGCACAAATAAAACCGTTGCCACATTGTACAAACCCACAAATGCGAACACACCCCAGCCCCCCAAACTACGCACCCACAACAAACTAGTAATTAGCCATTTTTGGATTGGTAATGTGTAGAAGAGGAAGATCACCAAAATTACTAGCAACAACGTCCATAACCAACGGATTAATAATGTTTGAGATCTGGCAGGGGGCATTGTGGTTTTACCGCTAATGTGTTGTTCGTGACTGGCTTCTTAATTTATTGCTTAGGTTGAGTTAATCTTGATTAGTCTTGTCTGGATCTAGTGTTATTGATTATTAAAAACTTAGTGATTCTCAATATGTTTTTTAAGGTTTTTAACATATTTCAAATTAAGATAGCTTAAATCAAGATGTTTTAAATTTGAACGACTTTGATTTGAGAAATCTTTTGGTGGTAAATTTATGCCATTAAATAAACTACGCTAAGTTAATCTAGTCAGATTAGGGTGTAAGATACCCACTATTAAAATTTTGCTGTATAATCAGCCAAAATCTCTACAAGTCTAGGTCAACTGATCACGCTGAACCTGAGAGCCTGAAACTAGTTGATGCACTTGTGACTGCACCGCAGATCCTCTGTCCCCACATCAAATCCGAGACTGCTGATCGTCCCAAAAATCTATCACGAGGTTGAAATCCCCAGAAGAAACCCCAAAATTGATTTGGTTTGGACTGGGATTTAGACTGCACTGATTATCAATACCATTTTGAAACTACTACTTAAAACTACTGCTTTAGAATGCTGTTTTAAAGTGTCTTTTCAAAATATCTCTTCAAAATACCTTTTCAGAATGTCGTTTCAGAACATCATTCGGGGATGTTGTTTAAATATATTACCTGAATAGTACTACTTGAATGATATCACTTAAAAATATTATTTGAAAATATTATTTGAAAACACTGTTCACAACTGTTGTTTCAAATCGTGTTTCAGAGTGTTGTTTGGAAGTATCTCTTGAAAACATTTCTTGAAAACACCATTTGACAATACCGTTTGTAAGTGTCGTTTGTAAGTGCCATTAAAAACTACCATTACCAATTAATCATTCAATGCACTACAGATTTACCACCAGGAGAAAGATCATCCTCGGTGCTGTTACCAGCATACTTTTGCTAGGCTTCTATTTTCTTGATGACTTAGTAAAACACCCTCAAAATATCTGGTGTGTGAGGGTCAACAATGACGATATACAAAAAGATTTTCAAGTCAAAACCCATGATGATACTGAGGGAAAACCACTGATCAATCCTGCGGTAGCTTCCCAAGCAGTTAGTGATAAAAATTGCTCACCACTGTAATTGGCTGTAGGTTTACTGTGAATTTGGTATGAGTTTAGTGTGGCCTGTGAGGTAAACTTACCCTATGGGGAATGTCCTGAGTTGATCGCTCAAAACTATCACCTCATTTAGTTGCTGCCTTCAGTCACCGGATTCAACGAATCATCATGTTTAAAAAACCTACTGACTACCCTTTTACCGCTACCTTGGAAGCAAATTGGCAAACCATTCAAAAGGAATTAATCGCCTTACAACCTAAGGATTTTTTAGAATGGCCCGAAAAATATCTTTACGGTAAAGGGTGGGATGTATTTGGTTTGTATGCGTTTGGGATCAAGTTACAGAAAAATTGCCAACTCTGTCCCGAAACCACCCGCCTCGTGGAAAAAATTCCCAATCTGACTACCGCCGGTTTTTCATCACTGCAACCAGGTACCCACATCGCGCCCCACACTGGTTATCCCGATGGGTTGTTGCGGTGTCATTTGGGATTAATTGGCTGTGATGGCTGTGCTTTGCGGGTCGGACCAGAAACCCAAGCTTGGCAAGAGGGCAAGTGTTTAGTTTTTGACGACACCAGCGAGCATGAAGCTTGGAATAAAGGCAACCAAACCCGCATTGTTCTTTTGCTGGACTTCCGCCCCTAGGGACTAGTCTAGAGACTAATTAGGACAAACTATGACAAACAGCGATAAAACACCGCCTGTTTATTTTGGCTTTGGGGTGCAGGTTCGCGGACCACGAGGGGCAAATGTCCCACTGGAGGTTTGGCATAGTTAGGTTGACGTTCCGTACCATAGGACCAACGGCGTTTGGTGCGGTCATAGATTAGGTCAATTTGCCAGTCTCCTGTTTCACTCCACCAACCAGTTTTTTCATAGAGTCTGCGCCAGTCATTGCCTTCACTAATGTATAGGCGTTTTTGGGCAGTGAAACCTAACTGTCCCTCGCTGGCTTGGCTCCATAATTGGTCAATCAAAACCACATCGGCGCAGGAAATGGTACTCAATTCGTCAGGATATAAAACCCCATCGCTATAGGAACGCTTTCCGGCACGTTGGAGTAAAAGATTATGGGTTTCTTGATCCGCTAAGTCCCATTTTTTTTGCTGTAAATACTGACGTAACCGCTCATAGTTACCAGTTGGTGGCGGGGTATTGGGTTCAGGGGTAGCCGTCGGTGTGACAGTTAATGTGGCGGTTGGGGTGGCGCTGGGTGTAGTCGTGGCGGCAACGGTTGGCGTAGGGGTGGTGGCGGGAGTAACAGGAGTGGGATTAGCATTTGACGATGTGGCGGCAGGGCTGGGTGACGGGCTAGCCACAGTTGGATTATTAGCAGTTGGATTATTAGCAGTTGGATTATTAGCAGTTGGGGGATTGGGAGGGGGGTTAGTGGTGTTGTTGCTAATGCCTGCCAAACCATTGATCAGAGTCAAACTACCCACAACCGCTAGAACTACGCCCCCAATCACCCACCCTGTATTACTGTTACCACCTTGAATTTCTTTAGCAGTTTCAGTTTCCGCAGGACTACGTTTAGCGATTAACTTCTCGACATCGGTTAAAACTTCAAGGGTACGACGATAGCGATTATTGGGGTCATACCGCACCATACAATCCAAAATTGCTCCAAATTCACGGCTGACCTTGGCATGATCCCGCCAAATAATTTCTCGTTTATCGTCCCGTTTGAGTTCACTGGGGTGCATTCCCGTTAAGGCTTGCAGCGCCACCATTCCCAAAGCGTAAATATCACTACTGGCAACGGCTTTACCTCGTTCCTGCTCCTTGGACATATACCCAGGCGTACCAATGGGCAATGTGGCTTTAGCTTGATTGATTTGGCTAGTGGCACGGGTTCCTAAAACATCCGCCTGGACTTGCTTCACTGTGCCAAAGTCAATTAATACTAATTTGCCATCACTATGACGACGAATAATATTGCTGGGTTTGACATCGCGATGGATCACATTGTAGCTGTGGACAAACTGCAAAATGAGTAACAACTCTTGCACCATCCGCAGCACCCGCGACTCAGACATGCGACTCCCTGGGGGTAACTCAGTGCTGAGCAGATGCCCTGCAATAAATTCTTGGACTAGGAAAAATTCACCGTCTTCTTCAAAATAAGCATAGAGTTGGGGGATTTGCTCATGGCGACCCAGCCGCTGTAAGGTTTCCGCCTCAGCACGAAACAAATCCATCGCCTTAGCCCGAAATACTGGCTCTTCGATTACAGGCTTGAGGTGTTTCACCACACATTTGGGGTTACCGGGTAAGCGGGTGTCTTCAGCGAGGTAAGTTTGGGCAAAACCTCCTGCCGCAAGTTCCTGAACTACACGATACCGACCGTCAAGAAGTTGTCCTAGCATGGTGTTGGGAAGAAAATCTCGTGAAGTGCACCAAGGTTAGCCAATGGCTGGGAACCGATGGCTGGGGCTGGGGCGGTCACTTTGATGGCAGTGGGTGATGGTAGTGGTTGAAACTAACTGAAATCAAAACTATCACCAATGGGACCTGTACTAACTTTACCCTTTTTATTCGGATTGTGACCTTATGTATGCATGATGGCTGAAGATCACGTCAAAATCCCCAACCTATAAATCTAAATAGATCTAATGGATCTAAATGGATCTAATTAGGTACAGTGCTAACTCCAATCGTTCGCAGTAGTAGTGATTAGTAGTGATTTTTCGCAGTAATGGTTCACGGCAACACTTGCACCACCGTGTCTAAAGAGACAATCTCAAATAATTCTCGAATATCTTCACTGTACATCCTGAGGCAACCGTGAGAAGCCGCCTGACCCACAGAATTACGGTTGCTCGTACCATGAAAACCCGCCCAGTTTTTACCATCACTCCAAAAACCAATCCAGCGATCGCCCAAGGGGTTGTCCGGATCATTGCTGGGAATCACTTCGCCATTGAAAGGGTTTTGCCATGCGGGATCTTTGACTAGCTGCTGCACCCGATATGTGCCCTTGGGGGTTTCCCAACCAGCCCGCCCGACGGCAATGGGATAGGTTTTAATGGGGGCGGCTCCAGCATAGGCAGTGACAGTGCGGCGAAATAAATGCACCTCTAGGCGGGTAATTTTGACATTACGCAAATCCAGCTTGGACGGTATGGCAGGGGAAATATACACCGATGGCATTTTCGTGATCTTGCGCCGATCCACATACATCTGATGGATCAGTGCCAATAAATCCCCTCTGGTAATTCCACTAGTTAAATTGAGTTGTTGGTGATTTGGGAAATTTACGACTAATTCCCGTCGCCGCAACGCCGCCACACTCCCCACCATCGGGCGCGGGATTTCGGTACTGTCTTGATAGTCCGTCACCAAAGTTAGACTATCCTCTAGGGACGGAATCGGTAATTGTAACGCTTTTGCAATGGCTACCAATGCCTGCCCCCGACTCACTGGCGCATCAGGGGAAAATGTGCGATCCGCAGAACCTGCTAACCAACCTCTTTTTACCGCAAATTGAATCGCATCATAGGCAGGATGATCTGGAGATACATCGGTAAACGAAGTATTTTTCCCTGTAAGGAAAGATGTTGATTGATGAACAAATATGACTTGCAAAAATCTAGCAAAGTCCGCACGAGATATAATTTGATTGGGTCTGAATAAGAACCCCGATGAGTAATCAACCCGCAGTGCAGTTAAGATTTTCTGGACTTCTGGAGCCGGAAGTTGTCGCTGCATTGACTGCCAGAAAGGTCGCGCCCAGTGACTCTGTAAATCCAAAAAGAAAATCGCTTTAGAAATACTTAAACTATCATTGGTTTTCCCTCGGCGATTTCCTTGGTGATTAATCACATTCCCTTGATGTGGTGCTTCTTCTAACGCTGCCTCTTCCGGTTGGAACTCTATCAGTTGAGATTTTAAACTGAGTTGGTATGGCAAAATCGTTTGACCATAAGCTGCATCAGAGCATCTGGTTAAATGACATACATTAATCTTATAGCTAGAAAAAATACTAAGGTCGATGCCAATACCTACTAGTAAATAGAGCAATAAAGGTTTAATATTATAGTTGTGAATGGAATTGAATTTACGACCCGATTTACGACCCGACTTATAGCCTAACTGATGACTTAATTCATGATCTGATTTATGCCTTGATCTGCCAGTTGATTCACGACTTGGCATAGGCTGAGACTGAGCTAGGGGCGTATTCATGCAAGTTCATTCGTAACCGGTAAATTATTAAGCAATATTGTATGGGATAAGTTAGCTAGTTGATCTAGCAGTAGCCTGATCTTAGTAACAGATCTGAATACATTTTAGCCATAGTTATTAAACTCAAAAACATAGACGAATTATTTAGAGGAAACTACGAGATAGCTTAAGGGTAATTGATTAGAGTGGATTGGTAATATGGCAGCATTCGGGAATGGGGCTGAGTTGTTTTTAGAGAGTTGATAAAGAACTACTTACAGGTTATCAGATTTAGTTTAGGGCTATGGTGTGATTTCAGATCCATGAGCCTTAGATATTGAATCTTGCTTGAGTTCTTGAGATTAAGTTCTTTAAAGGGATTCGCCCCATCAGATCCCTGTCGCCAAATTCAGATGATACGCTCCATTCACCTGTATGCAATGCCTGATATCTAAGCCTTGGTGTTGTCTTAGATTTAATTCTTTAGTATCCAGATCCATGACGGTTATTGATTGTATTTATTGATTGAAATTACTGATTGGCATTGTTCTTTGAGGCGTTCGTCAAAACGTTAATTGAAGCGTTGATTAGAACGTTAATTAAACCATTGATTCAAATATCTACGGAGGCTAAGTATTAGTATGACTAGTTCCAGTACCCTTCAGTCCGATCTCGACCAAGCCCCCAGAGATCAAGCATTGATTTTGTGGTTCGAGGATGTGGGCATTGCCGATATTCCCTTGGTTGGTGGTAAGAATGCCTCTTTAGGCGAAATGTTGCGGGAACTAAAAGCGAAAGGAGTCAACGTTCCCAATGGTTTTGCTACCACCTCCTATGCCTATCGTTACTTTATCGAAAAAGCCGGACTAGAAACGCAACTGCGCCAACTGTTTGCGGATCTCGATGTGGAAGACATGTTGAATCTACGGGAACGCGGTCGCCAAGCCCGATCTCTAGTTCTGAATACACCATTTCCCCAAGATTTACAACTGGCAATTGCGACGGCTTATAAACGCCTCTGTGAAATGTATGGTTACAGTGCCAAATTCTGTGATCGTCTGGAGGCAGATCAACGGGAAAACTGCTTGGCGAAAGGTCCTGATGTGGATGTGGCGGTCCGTTCTAGTGCTACGGCAGAAGACTTGCCCGATGCCAGTTTTGCTGGTCAACAGGAAACTTATTTGAATGTTTATGGCATTAATGAAGTTCTCGATGCCTGTCATCACTGTTTCGCTTCTTTGTTTACGGATCGGGCAATTTCTTACCGTACCATTAAAGGCTTTGATCACTTTGATGTGGCGCTGTCCGTCGGTGTCCAGAAAATGGTCCGCTCTGATTTGGCTTGTTCCGGTGTCATGTTCTCGATTGATACAGAAACGGGCTTCAAGAATGCGGCACTAATTACCGCTGCCTATGGTTTGGGAGAAAATGTCGTTCAAGGGGCAGTGAATCCCGATGAGTATTTTGTCTTCAAACCAACTTTAGCCCAAGGTTTCCGTCCCATTTTAGAGAAGCGTCTTGGTTCCAAGGAAATCAAGATGGTCTATGATCTTGGTGGCGGTAAAATGACCAAGAATGTGCCTGTTCCAAATTCAGAACGCACTAAATATGCTCTCACCGAAGAGGAGATTCTGCAATTGGCAAAATGGGCGGTGATCATTGAAGATCACTATTCAGCGGTGCGGGGTAAATTCACACCAATGGATATTGAATGGGCAAAAGATGGTGCAACGGAAGAGTTATTTATCGTACAGGCTCGACCGGAAACGGTGCAGTCCCAAAAGTCCGGTAATATTCTCCGTTCCTATCGCCTCGATGCCGCTGGTGAAGTCCTAATCACGGGTCGTGCCGTCGGTGAAGCCATTGGTCAAGGTAAAGCGAGAGTAATTCTGGATGTGCATCGGATTGATGAATTCTGTGCTGGCGATGTGTTGGTAACCAATAAGACCGACCCTGATTGGGAACCGATCATGAAGAAAGCCAGCGCCATCGTCACCAACCAAGGCGGACGCACCTGTCACGCGGCGATTATTGCACGGGAAATGGGTATTCCGGCGATTGTCGGTTGTGGTAATGCCACCGGTGTGATTAAGAGCGATCAGGAATTGACCGTCTCCTGTGCTGAAGGTGAAGAAGGGCGGGTTTATGCTGGACTATTGCCTTTCACATTATTGGAAACTCCCATTGATAACTTGCCCAAGTTGAACACGCAAATCTTGATGAATGTGGGTAATCCAGAGGAAGCCTTTGGTTTGTCAGCGATTCCTTGTGATGGTGTGGGTTTGGCACGGATGGAGTTCATTATTGCCAATCACATTAAAGCCCATCCCTTGGCATTACTGCATTTCGACACGTTGCAAGACAAAGCCGCTAAATGGGAAATCTCCCAAATGACCGCCATCTACGAAAATAAAGCTGATTTCTTCGTGGATAAATTGGCGCGAGGCATTGGCACGATTGCGGCGGCTTTCTATCCCAAACCGGTAGTGGTGCGGATGTCTGATTTCAAGAGTAATGAATATGCGAATCTGCTGGGCGGTCGGGAATTTGAACCCAACGAAGAAAACCCGATGATCGGCTGGCGGGGCGCATCTCGTTACTATGACCCTAACTATCGCGAAGCCTATGCTTTGGAATGCCAAGCCTTGAAGCGGGTGCGGGATGACATGGGCTTAGTGAATGTGATTCCGATGATTCCATTCTGTCGGACTCCAGATGAAGGGCGCAAAGTCTTGGCAGAGATGGCAAAACATGGTTTGGAACGCGGTCGCAATGGCTTACAAGTCTATGTGATGTGTGAAATTCCTAGCAATGTGATTTTGGCTGATGAGTTCGCTCAGGTATTTGACGGCTTCTCCATTGGTTCCAATGATTTAACCCAATTGACCCTTGGTTTAGATCGGGATTCAGCTTTGGTATCTCACATTTTCGACGAACGGAACGAAGGTGTGAAAACAATGATTCGTATGGTCATCGAGAAAGCCAAGAAGAACGGCGTGAAAATCGGCATTTGCGGTCAAGCTCCCAGCGACTATCCTGAATTTGCACAGTTCCTGCTAGAGTTGGGCATTGACTCCATTAGTTTGAATCCTGACTCTGTAATCAAAACTATGTTGGTTTTAGGTCAAAGTTAGGAAAACTAGCTCTAGGGTGAGTATTCACTCTAAATTTAGCTAAAATCTAAGTAATAAATACATCCAGGGATTTAAGATCTTTGGGTGTATTTTTGACTGTAAACTACTAAATTAAAAATGGCACGTTATTTGGGGTCATTGTCAGACAAGATGTCTGACCTACGAGCTATCAAGAAAGGTGGAGCGGACATCTTGTCCGTTGAACTGTCTGCTTTGTTGTGGCATCCTTAACTGAAATAACTATATGTCTTCTTATCAAGTCAGTCAGAAAATAAAAGTTTTTTTATTAATTTTTGGCATTACATTAAGCAGTATTAGTTTAGTTTGGCTGTGGTTAATTAATTCCTCCCCGACACAACCTTGCCCTAATCTCACTGATAAATTAGCTAATCCCCATGAATATCTGATCATCCCAGCCACACGGCTTTATATCGCACCTTGGGCAGGGCAACATCGAGTCTATGGTTTGTTTTTAGTCCCCAACAAATATAAATTTAATTCTCGATATTTTAGTTTTTTAACCGTAATTGATCCTAATGAAATTAATCCCGTTGATGAGACTTCTACCTTAATAAAATATGAGGACTTAACAGCGCCAAAAGGTTATTATATTTCCCGTAATTATTTAACCACAAGGCAAAGTTTGGGTTATATTCTCACTGGAAAATCGGGGGACTTACATCAAACTTGTCAATGGCAAATGCATTTGGTACGATACAAATAATTTAAGAACTTGATTTGAGAATTGATGAGAACACCGGTTAAATCAGTCAGAGAGCTAACTAATTAAAATATTTTTCTATGATTTTCCATAGATGGTGCGCTAATGGGGGACAAATACCGTTAGAATAACATTAAGATAACTAGTCAAATTCTGCAACCATTAATCATTTGCAACTCAATCATAATCAATTAATCATCGATTATTAGCTAACTTAAAAGAACACAGTAATTAACACGAATCACCAGGAACTAATTTTATGACCTATGACTATGATTTATTCGTAATTGGCGCTGGTAGCGGCGGTTTAGCAGCTTCCAAAAGAGCCGCAAGTTATGGAGCCAAAGTAGCCATTGCTGAAGGGGATTTAGTCGGTGGCACCTGTGTGATTCGGGGCTGCGTTCCCAAAAAATTAATGGTTTATGCTTCTCAATTTAGCAAAATGTATGATTACGCCACTGGTTATGGCTGGTCCCCAGTAAGCAGTACGTTTGACTGGAACACCCTGCGGGACTCGGTACAAAAAGAAGTGATGCGTCTGAATCAATTACACATCAGTTTCTTGGGTAAAAGTGGTGTCGAATTAATTAACGGTTTGGCGCGGCTGGTGGATGCCCATACCGTTGCGGTTACCACAACCGAAGGGGAGAAATCCTATACCGCCGCACGGATCATTATTGCTGTGGGCGGTGAAGCGGTGCGCCCAACGAATATTAAAGGTATTGAACACGCTATTACTTCTCGCGAAATCTTTAATCTGCCGAAATTTCCCCAGAGGTTCGTTGTGATTGGTGGCGGTTATATCGGTGTGGAATTTGCCGGAATTATGAACGGTTTAGGGGCGACGGTCACCCAAATTATTCGCGATCACTATGTCCTGCGCGGGTTTGACCAAGACATTCGCAGCCGTGTCCAAGCGGGTATGATTAACCATCACATCGATGTGCAAGCCTGTGTCGATCCCAATTCCATTACCATTGAGCCACACCACGACGAATTTATTATTTCATTTACGAATCGGGAAGATCAAGTTCAGAAAATCCATGTAGATACAATTCTTGCTGCCACTGGTCGCCGCCCTAATCTGGATGGTTTAGGTTTAGAGAATGCAGGCATTGAAACCAAAAATGGTGCAGTGGTGGTGCATCAAGATAGTGCCACGAATCAGCCTCATATTTACGCCATTGGTGACTGTACTAATCGAGTGAATTTAACTCCCGTTGCCATTGCCGAAGGACGCGCCCTAGCTGATACGATTTATGGTCATAATCCCCGTGCTGTGAATCATCGAAATGTGCCGTCGGCAGTATTTTCGCAACCAGAAGCGGCTACCGTTGGCTTAACGGAATGTCAAGCAAAAGAGCAATATGGCGATCTAGTTAAGGTGTATCATTCGGAATTTCGTCCGATGATTTACAGCCTTCCTAAAGCCGAAGAACGGGTATTTATGAAACTGATTGTAGTTGGTGTGGATGAGCGGGTGGTGGGAATGCACATGGTGGGCAAAGATGCGGCGGAAATCATTCAGGGGATGGCTTTAGTCATTACGATGGGTGGCACAAAGCGGGATCTCGATAACACAATGGCAATGCATCCCACCACTGCTGAGGAATTTGTCACGATGCGTTAGATTTTCCAATTATAGAATCCATTTGATATCTTAAGAAAAAGACAAAGAGGTTACTCAATGGGATATACAAGTGATTTAAGCGATAAGGAGTGGGAGATGATTGAACCTC
>JBIKNH010000282.1:0-3825 GCA_044358815.1 Pseudanabaenaceae cyanobacterium
GCCGTTATTTTTAGCCATTCCCGCTGTGATTCAAGATAGTACCGATACCAACCAGCTAACACACATCAGCGAAGATGGCTCCGCCCACATGGTGGATGTGACAGACAAACCGTCAACCATGCGTCGAGCAGTCGCAGTGTGTGAAATTGCCATGAAGACCACCACCCTTGATGCCATTCAAGCGGGTAACACTCCCAAGGGCAATGTCTTGGGCACAGCCAAACTAGCGGGGATTATGGCAGCCAAGCAAGCTGCAAACTTAATTCCCATGTGTCATAGTTTGCCCCTGACCAGCGTTAATGTGAGTATTATCCTCGATGAAAATATTCCTGGTTATCAGATTGAAGCTGAGGTCAAAACTAAAGCCAGCACGGGGGTGGAAATGGAAGCATTAACCGCCGTCACTGTGGCAGCTTTAACCATTTATGACATGGCAAAAGCCCTCGAAAAAACCATGACAATTTCTAATGTGCGCTTAGTTCATAAGAGTGGTGGGGAATCTGGGGAATTTAACGCCCCTCATCAGATCCTATGTTAGGGAAATTTTGTTGGGGTTCGGTGGAGTAAATTGGGTAAACCAAGTTCTGCTTGAATTAAATCCAATTGAACCCTGGGATTCTGGGTATGTCGGGACGAAACCACATCCGCCAATAGAATTCTGGAACTGATAACGGTGTCCCTAACCAAATTGGCAAGAAAAATACAAAAGTAACTGCAATCGCCGTCAATGTCACAGCACATATCCCCTGACCGAGGGTGACTTTGCCTTTGGTTGGGATTTTTTCGGTTGGAACTTCTGCGATCTGGTTTGCGATCTGGTAAGTTTTGGCTTTTGTAGAGCCGCTATCCCAGAGCCATTGCAGCACCAGTGCCAACGCCATAAAACTAAATAAACTCGCCGCCATATAGTGATAGATAAACAGGCAGCGTTTGGTGATCACCCAAGGTAAATAGTTAGCGGTATAACCAATGAGAATTGCCGCAACGGTGGGGTTAAATTTCTCGCGAGCTTTGCTGATAAAAGGGACAAGTAAACCCCTAAATGTTAGGAAAATCACTGCGCCAGTGCTACACCACCATAAAATCGGGTTGCCCAAAGCATGAACATCAATGAAAGATTTATCGCTTCGGTAAAAATAGTAGCCCACTGGTCGAGCGTCAACGGGCCAAGAATACCAGGGGGAGCAGTAGGGATGCACTAATTTAGTGGGATCGGTGGGGACAACTTCAGCGCTAGAGTGCCACCATAAAATATGACGATGCAGAGCTAGAAATACTTGCCAGAGATCTCCTAGTCCTGTTAAACCATCATGGAGCGTGCGTTGGGGATTGAGCAAAATATGGGGTAGCCATTGCGCCACGTACATAGCAATAGGCATTACCCCCAAACATAAAAGCCATTCCCACCAACTGATCCGCACCATTGCCCCTAAAAAGCCTAGGTTGTTGACTGAGGTATTTACTGGGGCTAGCTGATCTTTAGCTAGGGCAAAACGGAACCGTAGGCGATGCCATAAGTTAATCCCCCAACTCAATCCCAGTAAAATAACCACTGTTAGCCAGAATCCTAAGCCATTCCATTTCACGGAAAAAGCTGCCCCCAACTGCAACCCGCAACCCATCAGTAACCAAGGACGTTGCCAAGGGAATTTAGAGATCGGTTGAGCAACTGAGTCAGATTTTTGATCCTGTTGTTGATCCTGTGGGGTTAATCGCAAACCTGCTAATAAAAAAATCAAGGCACTTAGCCCCGATGCCACCAAAAATACATTGATTAAACCAAACCGCGACTCCACCAGATATAAGCCATCCAACCCCACCAATATTCCCGCCAACAAACCAACCCAACGCCGCGCCGTCAGTTGATAAGTCAAACCCGCCGCTAAAATTGGGATTAATGCCCCCACGAATGCTTCAGCCACCCGACACCCCAAGGGATTACGACCCAACAGAGCGATCGCCGTCATGATGAAATATTTGCCTAGGGGGGGGTGTCCTTCCCATGAGGGATGACCGTCTAGATATTCCGCTGCATAGGCAGGAAAATATACTTCATCGAAGACGGGATAGGGTAAATCAGTGATATGCCATAAACGGATACCGAGACCGCCCAGCCCTAAAACCAGTAAGCCACCCCAAAAAACAACCGATTGCCAAACATTTGATTTAAAAATCGGTGCGTTTGGTTGATTGTCCCCGCCACGATCACCACTATTTTCTCGGGGTTGCTGTGGGTAGTTTACCCAGTTCTGGTCCGGCTGTAGGTTTGCCATAGATTCCTAGGGTTACTTCCTTAACTGCCTTAACTACTTTTCCAAGAAAACACCCATCTTGCGGAACTTCTGATACCTTTGCTCTTGGAGTTCGGTTACTGACATTTTTTGCAACCGATCCAGATTAGTCAAAATGGCTTCTTTAAGATTTTCTGCCGCCTTGAGGGGGTAACGATGGGCACCGCCCAAGGGTTCGGTAATTACCTGATCCACAATGCCAAACCCTAGTAAATCTTTTGCAGTAATTTTCAGGGCTTCCGCTGCTTTGGCGGCTTTACCAGCATCACGCCACAAAATCGCGGCACAAGCTTCAGGGGTGGCGACGGTATAGACCGAATTTTCAAACATCATCATGTGGTTACCGATGCCAATGCCCAAAGCTCCACCGGACCCACCTTCGCCGATCACAGTGCATAAAATCGGCACCCGCAAGCCAAACATCTGGCGTAAATTAGCGGCAATGGCTTCCCCTTGCCCTTGTTCTTCGGCAGATACCCCAGGATATGCCCCAGGGGTGTCAATCAAGCTGATGATTGGCAAATTAAACCGATCCGCATGGTCCATCAATCGGGCTGCTTTGCGATAGCCCCCTGGTGAAGCCATGCCGAAGTTACGGGTCATATTGTCTTTGGTGTCGCGCCCCTTTTGATGCCCCAGAATTACTACGGACCGCCCGTCAATTTTGGCTAAACCACCCACCAGAGCTAAATCGTCATTACCTCGGCGATCGCCATGAAGTTCTAGCCAATCCTCAGTAATAGACTGCACATAGTCGAGGGTACTAGGACGGCGAGGATGACGGGCAATTTGCATCCGTTGCATGGGACCCAAATTACCGAAAATATCGCGGCGCAGTTGTTCCGCCCGTTGTTCCAACTGTTCTAGCTGATCGCTCACGTCCACATCGTTGTCTTGGGCAAGGGTGCGGATCTGCTCTATGCGCCCTTCCAGTTCGACGAGGGGTTTTTCAAAGTCGAGAAGAATTTGGCGATCAGACATTATGAATTAGGGGATAACTACAAGGTGACGACAAAAACAGGTGACGGGGCAGACTAGGGCACCGTAACATACACTAAGATTTTTACGATGGACTTTAGGGTATGTTCTAAAGTGCAGAAGTTGAATTGAGTGCGGTAAACAATTCCAGTAAACCAGTTGTCCCACCGTCCTATAGACAATAAATGCCGGATCGTAGAACAAAAGCTACAGTCTAGCCACACAGAGCATCATAACATTTGGGTTGCCTCGGTTAATTGATATATTTGTCTAAACCAGATTTGTCTAAACCAGTCACGGCAGACCCACCCACGCCAAGATTTCTACCTAAATTTTAGATGAGTCCCCATAACTCGCGCCCCACTGATGTTTTACCCCACATGCCCACACCGACTTTTTGGCTGGGTGACAATGGTCAATTATTAAATTTAAATCCAGCGGCAGCTAGTGTAATGGAACGCTTCTATGGGCAGGATCTGCCTTTGGGGGATGCCTGGGCGCAATTTGCTGAGGTGTTGCAGGAACCTTGGCTAACCCTTGAACGTTCCAGCAATCC
>JBIKNH010000283.1:0-3807 GCA_044358815.1 Pseudanabaenaceae cyanobacterium
CTTATTGGCGGACAGGGGTAATTCTGGCATTTCCCGAAGGTAACCGCGCCTACATCAAAGCCGATCTCGAAGATGCCAAAATATTTATCCGTGTTGATGGCAATCCCAACACCCGCCGATCCGCCCTCGCTGCCATTCGTCATACTTTTGCTAGTATTCATCGGAGCATTTCCGCCCTAGAAGTCGATGATCGCGTTCCCTTACCTGACAATCTGAAAGTTAGTGTTAGTTATAAACATTTAATTAACCTTGAGCAAAGAGGCAAAATAGATTATTCCCCTGAAGGTAGCAATCGTGATTACAATATCCGTGAGTTGTTGGATGGTTATAAATTACTACAATCTCAGCACCCAGAAAACGACATAAGCCCAACCAAACCCAGAGAAAAACGCAGTTCAAATATGCCCTCAACTTCAACTATTAGAGATCAAATATTTATCAGTTACAGCCACCAAGATGCAGAATGGTTGACAGAGCTACAAAAACAACTCAAGCCCTATATTCGTACAGAAAACTTCAAAGTTTGGGATGACACCCAAATTAAAGCCGGAGCAAAATGGAAAGACGAAATTGAAAAAGCCCTAGCATCGGCTAAAGTTGCGGTTCTCTTGGTCAGCCCAGACTTTTTAGCTTCGGATTTCATTGCCAAGAACGAATTACCCCCCTTACTTAATGCATCTGACCAGGAAGGACTAACAATTATTTGGATTCCGATTAGCACAAGTGCCTACATAAAAACCGAAATCCAACATTACCAAGCTGCCCATAACCCCAAAAAGCCACTCGATCTATTAAATAAACCTCAACGCAACAAAGCTTGGGTAGAGATTTGCGAGAAAATTGAATCTGCAATGGAATCTCAGCCATGACGACATCTGCAAAGTTTAACCTATTCGACATCATCGCCCTGCTCACCCCCATCCCAGAGCAAAAACTCCGTATCGGTCAAGTCGGAACCATCGTCGAAATTCTCGCCCCCGAAGTCTATGAAGTTGAATTTAGTAATAACGAAGGTCAAACTTACGCCACCCAAGCTCTGATAGTCGATCAACTCCTCAAACTACATTTCACCCCAAACCAGTGACCTAAATCACACGATCTGTAGTTACAAATCACCAATTACTCTAGATATAAATCACAGAAATATTAAGAGCTACATCACCATTCTCAAATAGGTTTCAAGCCATAATTACCTCAACTAAATAAAGCAGTCAATCTAAACTACTGGGGACAAATTCACCACCTTAGCCTTGATGGCTTTATTGATATAAATCATGCAGGTTTACTGCATATTATCGTGTGAGGTAAAACCATGCAATCCTATCAATTAACCCGTCTTTATAACATCCTCACTGCACCGCAAACCAAACTATTTGAAAGCCTAAATCGTCGCAAACAGTGGCTGGGTGAGCTATATCTAACCCTGATCTTATCCCAAGAAGATCTAGAATATATTTATAGTTCTAACACCATAGAACATCAAGTAAATTCTAATTTTATTAGTGATTATAGCAACAGTAATGAAGACGATTCCTGCATAATTATAGTTTCTACTCCGATCAATCTTGAAACTAAAAATCATCCCCTAAATTATCAAGTTAATCCTGAAAATCACTATGATTTCTATCTGCCCAAACAAGCAATTAGACTCCAAAATTAATCCTAAGATCATAAATCCTCAAACTGTATCACCCAATTCAGGAATGTTCCTTAAGAAATTGAATTCTAGAATTAGTCTGTGATGTGTGTTCGCACTAAGTCTTTCACTAACTCTCTCACTGACCCTCAACAAGGCAATCATTCATCAAGCCGAGACAACATTCTCAATCAAATCTCTCCAATTAAGTCTCTAATTACGCCGCTAACTGCATTATCAATTACCCGATCGTCGATCAAAGGCTTTCTATAAAGTTTCTTCAAGAGTTTGTTACTATAAATTCATTTTTGTTTCTAATTGTAAATATTTGATTGCGAAATATTTCCTTTGATCCACTGTTGCGCTGACCCTTACCTCCCGATCTGAACCACTATTCTCCGACACATCCAGCCAATCTGAATCAAACCGTCAATGGTGCTGTATTCGCCTCACCGTAACCCACAGCACCACTTTTGCCTATTTCAACACCGCCACCACCCATCAACCCATAGCCTCCCCCCCAACTGGCACGGGTTCGCCATTTTGTTAGCACCGCCCCCAAAAACAACGGCTAATATGTAATAACCCTCATGCATGATCCGTTTTGCCTGAGGTAGGGCGAGCTTTTGCCTGTAAGTGTCCACTTCATAGCCAATCTATGCCCTGATTTGCCCACGATCACCGTCTCTGCCGCCACCGTCGTATCCCTAAAGGTACAAAATCTGTTGCCATTGCCGAGATGCGGTTGCTACATTAACGTTTCTAACGTTACTATTGTTTACTATTGACCGCTTAAGATTAGTTTTTTGTCTGATTTTGCCCAAATTTTTATCTCAGTTTTAGCTCGATAGATTCACGCAAAAATGAGAATAACCTTAATTTTGCGAAATCTGTACGAATAGAAAAGATAACGCTAAGGAGACTGCATGTTCACTTCTGTACAACCGCCCGCATCCCTCGCCAGCAAAAATATTTTGCCCGAAGACACCAACGGGCGTGCTTTGATGAAATTGGTGTATGTGGTATTAGAGCCGCAATATCAGAGCGCCCTGTCTGCGGCTGTGCATTCGATTAATCGCAATAATCCTTCCTTGGCAATTCAAGTTAATGGTTATTTAATCGAAGACTTACGCAATGCCGAAAATTATGAGTTATTCAAGGCAGATTTAGCCGATGCCAATGTGTTCATTGGTTCGCTGATCTTCATTGATGACATTGCCCAAAAAATTGTTGCCGCCGTGGAACCAGTGCGGGACAAACTAGACGTGTGCTTGATCTTCCCCTCCATGCCCGAGGTGATGCGCCTCAATAAGATGGGCAGCTTAAGCATGGCTAACTTAGGGCAATCTAAATCCGCCATCGCTCAATTTATGCGCAAGCGGAAGGAAAAGTCCGGCAGTTCCTTCCAAGACAGTATGCTCAAAGTAGTGCAAACACTGCCGAAAATCCTGAAGTATATGCCCATTGACAAGGCTCAGGATGCACGAAACTTCATGCTGAGTTTTCAGTATTGGTTAGGGGGATCCCAGGATAATTTGGCTAATTTCCTGTTGATGATCGCAGATAAGTATGTATTTGAAGCCGAAAAGCCTGGGATCAAGATGCAATATGCTGATCCCGTGTCCTATCCTGACATGGGTATTTGGCACCCCCTCGCACCCAAAATGTATGAAACCGTCGGCGAATATCTGGAATGGCTCAACAGCCGCGAAGATTTGCCCGAAGACATGAAAGATCCTCTCGCCCCTTGCATTGGATTGGTTTTAGCCCGCACCCACTTAGTCACTGGTGATGATGCCCACTATGTGGCGATGGTCCAAGAACTCGAATCTAAGGGCGCACGGGTGATCCCGATTTTTGCCGGTGGTTTAGACTTCTCCAAGCCCCTGAGTGAATTTTTCTATGAACCAGATAAGAGCCGTGATTTAGCCCGTCCCATTGTGGATGGTGTGGTTTCTTTGACTGGATTTGCGCTGGTGGGCGGTCCTGCGAAACAAGATCACCCCAAAGCCATCGAAGCCCTAAAAAAGCTGAACCGTCCCTATATGGTGGCGTTGCCCTTGGTGTTCCAGTCCACCGAAGAATGGCAAGACAGCGAACTAGGCTTACACCCTGTCCAAGTGGCGTTACAGGTGGCATTACCTGAACTCGACGGCGGCATGGACCCCATT
>JBIKNH010000125.1:0-13114 GCA_044358815.1 Pseudanabaenaceae cyanobacterium
GATTTTGGGGATGACAGCCTGTCTGAGCCGAGTCAATGGTTTAGTTCTAATTCCGGCTCTGGCGGCGGAAGCATTGCATCAATATTGGCAAACTCGCCGCTTTAAAATCCAATGGTTGTGGATTGGTTTAATTGGTGTTGGGATTGTCGGCTACTTACTCTTAAATATTCAAGTTACGGGGCATCCCTTTACCTTTATGCATTTACAAAAGCAAGCATGGGGGAGATCCTTAGACTGGCCTTGGCATGGCATTTGGATTTCTTGGCAAAGCCTGAGTTGGCGAACCCCAAGTGATGGCTACCTCGTCGTTTTGCAGGAAATTTTGTTTGCGATCTTAAGTCTGATCTTCACAATATGGTCTTGGTTCAAGTTGCGCCCCGCCTATAGCGTTTGGATGACAGGCAACTGGCTTTTGTTCACCAGTAACTCTTTACTGTACAGTGTTCCCCGATATGTTCTAATTTTATTCCCTCTCTATATTTTATTCGCCCATTTAGCTAAAAACTCAGTCTGGTATGCTTTCCTGACAATGTGGTCTTTGTTATTCTTAGCATTTTTTGCGAGTCAATTTATGAAAGGTGCTTGGGCTTTCTAAATCATCAAGTCACCGTGGGAGCAATGAAGGAGGAGCCGATGATGGATATGCGGGTATTAAGTCCTGGTCTCAAATTAGCTGAGGATGGCATCTGGTATAGTTTAGACAAAATTGAAGATATTTCCTATCCATCAGATGGCAATGATGTTTATTTCCCAGTGGAGGATCATTCCTTTTGGTTTCGGCATCGCAATGAATGTATCACCTCTATCGTCCAGTGTTTTCCGCCAGAAGATAATCAAGCAATTTTTGACATTGGCGGTGGCAATGGATTTGTGTCCTTAGGATTGATTCAGGCTGGTTTCGATGTCGTTCTAATGGAACCAGGCATATCTGGTGTAGTCAATGCGCGAAAAAGAGGCATTAAAAACATAATTTGCGCTACAACTAAGACAGCAAATCTAGCCAATTGCTCCCTATCAGCAGTGGGATTATTTGATGTCATTGAACATGTTGAGGATGATCTGAATTTTTTAAAATCTATCAGAATGCTGATAAAAGAGAATGGATACTTATATGTAACTGTCCCGGCATATTCTTTCCTTTGGTCGATGGAGGATGTCTTGGTGGGACATTTCCGAAGATATAATCTTAATAGTATCTGTAATGTCCTAAAAGCCGCAGGGTTTAATATCCAATTCTCTTCCTATATTTTTAGACCATTACCCCCGCTAATTTTTTGCCTGAGAACAATTCCCCATCAACTGGGTCTGTCAAGGCGAAGTCATACCTCCAAAAATGTTTCTCGCGATCATGGACTCAATCAAAGGATAATTCAACGGATGGCCAGTTGCCTGCTGCGTCACGAAGTCAATTCTTTGAGGAATCAGCAACCTGTAGATTTTGGTAGCAGTTGTCTAATTGTTGCCAAAGCCTCTTAGATGCTTAAAATTTTCCAAACCTACTTACCGACTCTGTTTCCAACCGCTATTTCATTATGGTATGTTGGATTCGTGATTCCACAACACTTTGCCGCTGCTGAATATTGACATTAATGTCATACAGAGCGTGAGGTAGTGCTAATTAAATTTGATTAGAGGATTTGTAATATTATGTCTTTTCAGTCCATCTATCCCTTGTTAACAATTGTAGGTACAGGCATAGTTTTATGCGGTAATTTGACAGTGGCTCAACCTTACAACAGCGGAGACAACACTACAGTTGCTCCTAGAGTTGCATCTACAACTGAGGCTACACCTATGAATGAACCATATCCTACATACTCTACAGCCTCTCCTACAGCTACAACTGCGCCTACAGCCGCTCCTACACCTACTCAAGCACCCTAATTTTGATTATCGCGTCAGGACATCAGGGTAAGCATAACCTTAATATTTAAAATCTGTAGCTATTTGATGTCACAACTTTAATCTAAATAATTTACCGGTTACGAAATAGTGGTAAAAACCCTATCCCATTGCGTCTGGATTCTTCATTTAGATACATCCCAATCAAGTAAGTAGCTGCAATCTGTCACAATTCGGGACTAGCATACATCAACAGAATACCTACCATAACCCCTATAATTGGGGATTATGTCAACCGATCACCAATATCAAATCACTGCCGATCTCGCTACCCCACAACGGCTTGATCGCTTTTTGCCCGAAGTTATTACAGATTTGACCCGCTCTAGGGTGCAAAAACTGATCGAATCAGGGATGGTCACAGTTAACCGCACCACCTGCACTAACAAAAAGTTTTTGATCGAATCAGGGATGGCGATTACGGTTAGTCTACCCCCAGTCCAGAGCCTAGATCTACAACCCCAGTCTATGGCGCTGGATATTCTTTATGAAGACGAATATTTAATTTTATTGAATAAGCCGGTGGGTCTGGTGGTACACCCCGCCCCTGGTCATGAGCAGGACACTTTAGTTAATGCCCTCCTGGCCCATTGTGCTACTAATCACCAAACTCTATCTGGGATCAATGGCGTGGCGCGTCCTGGGATTGTTCACCGCCTTGATAAAGATACTAGCGGTGTGATGGTAGTTGCTAAGGACGACGTGACCCATCAGCACCTACAGGAACAAATTCAAGCCAAGACGGCCCGCCGTGAATATCTGGGAATTGTGCAAGGGATTCCGCCGACGCAAATCGGACAGATCGATGCCCCCATCGACCGCGATCCCCTAGACCGTAAAAAAATGGCGGTAATTGAAACTGGTCGTCCTGCCCTGACCCATTGGCAAATTCAAGAGCGCCTCGGTAATTACACCCTAGTTTATTTCCGCCTTGAAACCGGACGCACCCATCAAATTCGCGTCCACTGTGCCCATAAAGGCTGGCCGATCATTGGTGATCCCCTCTATGCTCGCCAAGGTCAAGGCATAGCACGGGATTATCTACCTGGGCAAGCCCTTCATGCTTGGCGACTGCGGCTGATCCATCCCCATACCGGAGAACCATTAGAGGCTGTGGCTCCATTACCGTCGGATTTTGCTAAATTGTTACAGGTGTTGCGACGTAAAGCTTAACTGGTTGCTTTATAGATTTGGTTACTCAATTGATCGGGTTGATCCATTACTCAAGCTCAGACGACAATCGGGAAATAATCGCTAGAACTTACACAAATTATTCATAATCATGTATAAGCTGTATGGATTGATGTCACCATACCAGTCTAAAATCCCCTTTAGCACCTAACAAGATTTTTCTACTCTATAACTTTTGACCAATCCCACTATGGCTCGAATTGAACGCGACTCCATGGGCGAAATGTCCCTCCCTGATGAGGTTTATTACGGTATTCAAACCGTGCGTGCCCTCAATAATTTTCAGATTAGCAGCCTCAAGCCCTTACCGACGTTCGTTGATGCTTGTGTGGTTATAAAAAAAGCAACGGCTTTAGTCAATGCAGAATTGGGCTGTATCCCCGAAGCAATGGCAATGGCGATCGCTGCTGCCTGTGACGAAATTTTAGACGGACAATGGCGGGATCAGTTTGTTGTGGATGTGTACCAAGCTGGAGCCGGAACCTCCCACCACATGAATGTGAATGAAGTTTTAGCCAATCGCGCCTTAGAGATTTTGGGGGAAGTTAAGGGCAACTATAAAGCGGTGAGTCCTAATGATCATGTGAATTATGGTCAATCCACCAATGATGTAATTCCTACGGCGATCCGCATTGGTGCATTGATGGCATTAGAGCATAGCCTTTATCCAGCGCTGGGTGATTTAAGTGCCCAACTCCGCCTCAAAGCCACCGAGTTTGCTGATGTGATCAAATCGGGGCGTACTCACTTACAGGATGCTGTTCCGGTACGACTAGGGGATGAATTCCAAGCCTATGCCGAAATTGTCAGCGATCACTATCGTCGCATTCAACAAGCCGCCACAGAGCTACACCCCCTTGGTTTGGGAGGCAGTGCTTCCGGGACTGGTTTAAATACTCACCCCAAATATTGCGAGCGTGTTGCTGAAAAGCTAAGTGAAATTACCGGTTATCCCCTAACCCCTGCCCGCAACCTCATGGCAGCAATGCAGAGTATGTCGCCTTTTGTGGCGGTATCTGGGGCAATCCGCAACTTAGCCCAAGACATTTCTAAAATTGCCAATGATTTGCGTTTGATGGATTCTGGTCCCAAAACTGGGTTACGGGAAATTCAATTGCCACCCGTTCAACCAGGCTCGTCGATTATGCCCGGCAAATATAACCCCGTCATTGCTGAGATGACCAATATGGTGTGTTATCAGGTGATCGGCTACGACACAGCGATTACTTTTGCCGCCCAAGCCGGACAGCTAGAACTCAATGTCATGATGCCGCTGATTGCCTATGACCTAATCCATAGCATTGAAATCCTGGGCAATACCTTACAAACCCTGGCTACAAAGTGCGTCCAAGGCATCACCGCCCAAGAGTCACGGTGTTTAGACTACGCCGAAGGCAGTCTGTCTCTAGTGACCGCTTTAAACACTCACATTGGTTATCTCAATGCCGCCGATGTTGCCAAAGAGTCCCTCGCCACTGGTAAATCCTTACGGCAAGTGGTTTTAGATAAAGGTTTGATGGACGAGACCACCCTAAGTGAGGTGCTGAACCTTGCCCAAATGAGTCGCCCTAATGGTTAGATCCCCCCTAGCCCCCCCTTACTTAGTAAGAGGGGAAAGATTTTGCTTGAAGTCCCCCTTAGCTAAGGGGAGGAATTTTTGCTTAAAGTCCCCCTTGTGAAGGGGGATTTAGGGGGATCTAGAATTTAAGTTCTCATTTGAAAAAATTTTTTTACCGTGATGATCGATCTGCTGATCACAGAGGGTAAGTTCTACATATCAAAGCGTAACGAAGACCACTGCACCATTCGTTCATACCTAACACGGGATAAAGTCATGAAATCCGAATTCAAAGCTAAGCTCATTCAACACCTCCTCAGCAAGAAGAATGACGAACAAGGTTTCACCTTGATTGAACTACTCGTCGTTATCATCATTATCGGTATTCTGGCTGCTATCGCATTACCTTCCTTCTTGAACCAAGCCAACAAAGGTAAGCAGTCTGAAGCTCGCACCTACGTCGGTTCCTTGAACAAGGGTCAACAAGGCTACTACACCGAAAAGTCTAAGTTCGGTACTCAAGATACAGTGTTGGGCGTTGGCTTGAACACAGACACCAGCAACTATAAGTACGGTTCTTATACTGCCGCTGCTGCTAATGCTCCTACCGTTTCTATCGCTGCTGCCAATGCTGCTTACTCCACCACCGCTGCTGTGGCTATCAGCTCTGGTTCAAGTAAGGTTGCTGCTTTGCGCTCTTACTCCGGCATGGTTTCCCTGTCTCAGGTGCTCAGTACCAGTGATGTAACCAGCTTGGCTGTGGTTTGCGAAACCAATGCTCCTGGTGCTATCGCTACTGCTACCACTGGCGTTTTAACCACCGCTGGTGCATTGGCGGCTGAACAATACCCCACCAGCGGTCAGCTTTGTGGTAACTCTGCTCAGGTAATGGGTAACTAATACCTAGATTCAGGAGAGGCTACCTAGGCACCGCATTAGTCAAGCTGAACTGTATTCAAATTAAACAAACGAGGAGCAAGCCAAAAAGCTAACTCCTCGTTTGTTTTTTCTACATTCTGGGTGGCACTTCTCATGTAGGTTGGGGATAGAGAATCAGATTAATTAAATTAATACTTGTTCTGAAACACTCTAAAAATACTCCCGATAGGTTTATTTGTAATAAAGCGAGATCGGCATATTGGCTGAACAGCAGAACCTACTGAAATGGAACAATAGATTTAGAAAGATTTTCTCTAGCTCTATTTAAACCTAACCAGATCTGAAGCCATGAAGTCTAATTTCCAATCTAAACTGCTTCAACATTTGTTGAGTCAGAAAAATGATGTTGAGGGTTTTACCTTAATTGAATTGCTAGTGGTAATTATTATTATTGGTATTCTGGCGGCTATTGCGTTGCCTTCTTTCTTAAACCAAGCTAATAAAGGAAAACAGTCAGAGGCGCGGACCTATGTCGGTTCTCTAAATAAGGGACAACAAGCTTATTACAGTGAGAAGTCACGATTCGGTACTGAGGATGCTGTACTCGGAGTTGGTTTAAATACCAGTGCTAACTATACCTATGCCTCCTACACCGCAGCCGCTGCCAACGCTCCCACTGTCTCCATCAACGCTACCACTGGAGCTTATTCCACCACTGCATCTGTAGCCATTAGTGTTGGTGCGAGTAAGGTTGCAGCTTTGCGGTCATATTCTGGGATGGTTTCTTTATCCCAAATTGCTAGTACTAGTGATGTGACCAGTTTGACAGTAATTTGTGAAACTAATGCCCCTGGCGCAATTAGTACTGCGATCACTGGGGTTTTGACTACCGCTAACACTGCCCTAAATGCCAATCAATACCCCACTAGCGGTCAAGTTTGTGGAAATTCGGCTCAGGTGATGGGTAATTAGGTACATCCCATAAACCAGAGAATCAGCATCAGAAGAAACACTAAAACTGCTTTTCTCAGAGCAGTTAATGATTTTGTCCAAATTATCGATGATGCATCTTAGTAGCAGTAAAGTTTGTGACACTTTCTAGAGTAATTTATTTAAAGATTATCTAGATAAATAGGGAGTTAAGAGAACAATCTAGTATGATTGAGAAAAATAATTAGAGAATACTAGATTAGCTGTTTTTCCGTCCTAAATTTTCTATCCTAAATCCCTGTCCGAGATTCCCGTTAATGGATTAACCTATGACTGATCTAAATTTATTGAATGGTTTACTGGAGCAAGAACGCTATAGTGAGTTAGTTATAGCCTGTCATAGCCATTTAGAAACAAATCCCGAAGATGTGGCAGCTTACTGGTATTGGGGTTTAGGGCAACTGTTACAGGGGGCGGAAACAGAAGCACAAATTACTTGGCTGGAGGGTTTTACTATCGCTGATAGTCGCGAAGATTATGCAGTAGTTCAAGAGTTAGTGGATTTATTAGATCATGTTGCAGAACAGAAGCGCCAAAAGAATGATCATGCAATAGCATGGACTTTGCGGCAACATTTGCGGGAGATTAACCCCGAAAACCTGGGAAATCTTTTGCATTTGATGGGACTTTCCCTGATTTTAGGGAACTTTGATGATGAAAGTTTAAATTCATTGGGAATTCTAGAGGTCATTGCTGAAAGAGAATTCTCGGAGATTACTAAACTAGAATTAGAGCTTCTCTTATCAATTTTTAATGAATTGGGAGAGACCCAACAGTTTGGGGAAAGCTTTGTAGCGTTGTCAGAGACGTGTTTAGCTTTATTTAAAGAAACTGATTCCGAAGAGATATTTGGTGATATTTTAATTCGTCATGCTATGTCCTATGGACACAGTGCGGGACGCTATGCCATTGGGATTCAGGTGCTTAGTGTTTTACAGCAACTACAACCCACCGAGGTTAAATATCTATGGCACGCTGCCCAAATGCATTACTTTTTGCATCAATATAATGAAGGTCTTGCCCTAATTGAGAAGGCTTTCGCTCTATCGGATTCCCCAGTGAGTCAGGTATGTAGCAGTCATTTAAAATTGCGGGGACTTCTGAGTGCTGGGGGGCGTTGGTCTGAGAGTTTAGTCGCGTTGGAGGCACATCGGCAAAATGTAGAAACCCTCTATCACAGCGGGATTACAGATCTAGATTCCGTTAGTACAGGTAGAACCTACACCACGACTTATTATCCGCCCTATATGGGAGACTGCGCCGCTGCGAATCGGTTACTGAATAATCAAATCGGTGCTTTCTGTCAACGGAATGTTGAAACCTATGCGGCTGAAACCTATAATCGCTACCGTCAAAGCCATATTATCAAACAGGAAGCGCTACGAGCTAACCGTGAAACAGAACTGAATCGGAAGTTAAAAATTGGTTATATAGGACATACATTCTGTCGCCATTCAGTGGGTTGGCTGATGCGGTCTTTGATTTTGCACCATGATCGTGACCAAGTAGAAGTTTATGGCTATTTTATGAACTATCGTAGCCATCCAGATCACCTGCAAGATTGGTATTTGCGACAGTTTGATCAAGTTCGTACTTTTATGTTGAAAGACATGTTAAAGGAACGATTTGCACCAACGGAGCAGATTTTTGCTGATGGCATTGACATTCTAATTGATGTTGATAGTTTAACGCTGGATTTAACCTGTGAAGTAATGGCACTTAAACCGGCTCCCATTCAAGCCACATGGCTAGGGTGGGACGCTTCCGGAATTCCTACGATAGACTATTATATTGCCGATAATTATGCGATTCCCGAACATGGTCAAGAATACTATCAAGAAAAGATTTGGCGTTTACCTCATAGTTTTATTGGTGTAGATGGCTTTGAGGTTAGCATTCCCGAACTGCGACGGGAAGATTTGCATTTACCCCCTGATGCGGTGGTGTATTATAGTGGACAAAGGGGGTTTAAGCGTCATCCGGAGACAGTTCGCGCTCAAATGGAAATCTTGAGACAGGTTCCTAATAGTTACTTTCTGATTAAGGGCAGTGCTGATGAAGTATCTGTAAAAAGCTTCTTTGAAGAAATGGCGACAGCGGCGGGAGTCTCACCGGAACGATTGCGATTTGTGCGTCAATCAGTGGAAGAAGCCACCCATCGCGCTGAAATTGCCCTGGCTGACGTGGTTCTTGATACTTATCCCTATAACGGCGCGACCACTACCCTAGAAACTTTATGGGTGGGTGTGCCCTTAGTAACTTGGGTGGGCGAACAGTATTCCGCTCGTAATAGCTATAGTATGATGTTTAATGCAGGTATTATGGAAGGTATTGCCTGGAATTATGATGAGTATGTTAATTGGGGTGTGCGATTTGGTTTAGAACCAGAATTACGGGATTTAGTTAGTACTAAATTACGGAAATCTCGGCACACTGCCCCCATCTGGCATGGTAAATTATTCGCCACTGAGATGGAAGCCGCCTACCGTCAAATGTGGGCTAATTTCATTAATGGATAATGATTCATAGGTAATATAGTTATTTCAGTTAAAGATGGCACAACAAAGGAGATAGAGCAATGGATAAGATGTCCATTCCACATTTCTTTATCGCTCGTAGGTCAGACATCTTGTCTGACAATGATCCTAAATAACGTGTCACTCTTATCTTGTTTGACTATAATCAGTAATAGTCAGAGTGTATCTAGCTCATAGGTTCTCTTTCAACGAACTGGCAGGTTTGTTCCTCATCCAAGCTAATGTTGTTGTTACCACCACTGCTAGTGTTACCGGTTCCTGCCTGATTCCCTCTAGAGTCGTCGGCAGCAGGGTGGCGCATGTGCTTCTCTTTGAGTAGATCATAAAATGGTGTCAAAACCCGTAAAACATAACCCACCGCTGGCTCATAGGCTTCCGGTTCTGGTAAAGATCGAGCAGTTCTCAATAAACTATCCCTGAGAAATTCATAGGTAGGACAGCTATAAAATGATTGGCGCAGTAGGAAGTCTAGGTCATGATTCCGCATGTCTGACCAATCGTGAATATCAGGAATAAATCCATAATACAACTGAGAGAATAAGAGAATCTTGGCACGCAACGGATTGGCAAACCGCATCAAGTCTAGCTTAGTATCAAATAAGTCTTTGGTTAGTTCTGGTTCAAATTCCTTCAACTGCATCACCACCGCAGGTGATGGACGCGCTGGAGAGAATGCCACAGGGGCAACTGCTCCGGTTGGCGAACCAACGAAATTAGGATCAGGCAAAGATTCTACTGGTTTGCCAGAGTATTCCGAAGCCACAAAACTACCATTGTTATCACCATAGTTAGCATAATTGTTATATTCTGCTGCATTCAACAATGGGGCGATTAATTCTAAAAGTAACTGCGCTACGTTGACATATTCATCTTTTTTAGAAATACGTTCAATTGCCTGACTAATTACCTGACTAGCACTCTCATAAGTTGGTGCAAAGCCCACAAAATCCACCAGAATTTGCCCCCAGTTATAGCTCAACAAACGCTGTAGATTACTTTCCCATACGTCTTGGCAAACATACAGCAATAATTTCTTGAGTCGGAAGTGTTGGGAATGTTGACTCATGGCTCTTAAAACACTGCCATAGGAATCACCATAAGTATAAGCCGCTTCATTAATCGCCAACTCTTCTGGGTTAACTGGTGCCTGATAGATCGATGGTTCAGGGGATTGCAGACTAACCGCCCCAGCGTGAATTACTAATTGCTCAATTGGTGGCATTACCACCTGCACAGGAGCCACTGGCGGGGGATCTATTACCATCGGTGAGGCTACTGAGGGCGGCGTTACATTTTGTGATTGAGTTGGTGATTGAGTTAGTGACTGCGTAGGATTTTGGGACCCATCAAGCATAGGTGCTTTTTGTCCAATACTCGCACCGACGCTATGATTTACGTTGCGCGCATAAAGCACTACCACAGCCTGAAAAACTTGCTTAGCTAAAAGAACATACTGCCGCTGTTTATTAGGGGTAATCGTCTTAACGGCTTGGAGTAAACTGGCTTTGAGAGCATCAGGATTAGCACACTGTTCATATAGAGACTGTACGCAGTCCTCAAACATAATCTGTTCTAAACGACTGGAATCATTCTCTAAAATACCGCTACATACCAAACAAATCAGTTTCTTTAATCGCATTGCTTCCGGCATGGCGGCGAGTTCACGACCTACGGCAGCAATTCTTTGGCTGATATGAGGTGTGTTCCGTAATTCATCACGCTCTTGATTGGCAGTAGCCATACTCGACGGCATTTGGGAAGCAATAGCTGGCATAGATACTGTCGGCAATGCCTCTAGTCCCGACTGAATCCCCCGTAGCGCTCTTAATACTTCCGTAGCATTCTGGTAACGCTGCCGAAAATCGTACCGCACCATTTTCTCAATAATTGCTCTCAATTGCGGTGAGATCCGACGGGCAACATCACTGCCATAATCTTGCCAAGCCAATTCGCTGGTTTGGGGGTTTTCGGGAATTTGATTTGGTGACAAACCCGTAAGAGCTTGAATTACAATCACGCCCACTGCATAAACATCGCTAGCAAACTGAGTTTTACCGGCAAACTGTTCATTAGGCATATAGCCCGGGGAACCAATCACGATGCTAGAAGTATTCCCACCAAATCCAATGGTTTGGGTGCTGACTTCTTTCACCGCACCGAAGTCAATCACGACGATTTTTTGATCTCTCTTGCGCCGAATCAGATTAGAAGGTTTAAGGTCACGGTGAATTACCTGCTGCTGATGGACAAATTCCAAAGTAGTCAGCAAATCAGACAGAAAATTTATGACATAGGCTTCATCTAGACTTTGCCCCACTTTTAATTCATCTTGCAGGATATGCCCTTCCACTAGTTCTTGGGCTAAAAAAAATTCTTCGTCTTCTTCAAAGTGGGCGAGGAGGGTAGGAATTTGATCATGTCGCCCCAGTCGATAAAGAATCTTTGCCTCTTGATCAAAAAAGTTACGGGCTAAACGCAGCACATCACCCTGGGTAGACGATGGCTTCAGTTGTTTGATGATGCAGCGGGGATTGTCTGGTAAATGCTTATCTTCGGCAATAAATGTCTGCCCAAAACCGCCACCCCCTAGGTGATGTACGATTTGGTAACGTCCTGCGAGTGTTTTGCCGATCATGGGTGGTGTAGTAACTTTTTCCTGTGCCCAATTGCTAAAAATAGCTTAAAAAATAGCTTAGCTTAATCATCAAGCATTTTAGAACTAATTAATCTGACGACTATTAAAATTTATCCTTCATGACCTTGACTTAACTTTAGCTATAGATGATTCAAATAAAAAACACAGCTTCGACTTCGCTCAGCTAACATAGACCGAGGACTGAGCGAAGTCGAAGTCTCCTCTACAAATCATTTTAAACAACTATATAACTTAGGGATCACTACACAAGGCAGTAATTGCTCGACTTTCTTGAGCATGGTTTTAGCTGGACCAGAGAAAATCTTACCCCCAGCGCCACCGAAATTACTCGCCAGGACAGGAAGGTCATTTCGGGCATTTTGGGGAATTGCAAATTTCTTGCCTAGGGATTGCAATAGTCGCAATACATGGGATCTGCCATCACTTTCCCGTCAGGATAGGGAATTTTAGCTTGGTGATCACATTTGCTGCAAGTATAGAGAGCAGCTTGGGCAAATTGCGTGGGACGACCACACCCACCACAAATTAAACCACTAATCCGTTCCGTAATTGTAAACCCAGGGGTATGGCATTGGGGGCATTGGCTCTGAAGTTTACGAATGAGATCTTCAGTGGCAGCGGCAATGGCTTTCATGCGGGTGGGATTGTGCATGGCTCGCATATCCGTCTCTAACTGCACCTGGGGAAATTTCCGTAATAGTTCTGTAACTGTATCGCGCAAAACCTCCGGATCGCAAATTCCCTTAATAATTTTGCCATCATTCTGAATCACTAAACCATGACTCGGAAATTGCACTCTTTGGGCAAAAGCTTCCGCCTCAGCCCAAGTGGTGATGGTTTGCTGGGCATAATTGGTTTGCGGGGTGGTGTATGTGCCGTAAATTTCCAGATCATGAACCCGATCCACCAGTAAAACTAATTCCGTATTTGCTGCCACAAATGGAATCAGCGGATGGGGGGCAAATGCTCCTTCACTGGCAATGGCTAATTCAGTATTGGTTTGACTGAAGACAGCTTTAGCTTTAGTCCGAGCGGCATTTAATTGGGAGCCAATCCGCGCAATGTCTCTGGTAAATGTCCCAAATTGGTCAGTATCAAAATCTTCCGGTACGGTCACGGCTAAGCCAAAAGCTTCCCATAACAGCGGTGCAATTACTCGCTGTTTCTGATGCATCGTGGCTAATACTGCCGTCCGTCCCGCAAAATAATTTTGATCTGGCTCCTGATCTGACTCCTGATCTGACTGAGAAGATCCAAAAAACATAATCCCAAATATCACTCTAAGTAAAATTTTAGATATAGTAGAATCAAATAAGAACTAGAGGATGAGATTAGCATATTGTGCAATGAGAGAATCCAAAGATGTATGTTGATGAGCATAAGCTCTTCTCTTTTTCAGAG
>JBIKNH010000284.1:0-3796 GCA_044358815.1 Pseudanabaenaceae cyanobacterium
CTGCTTCTGCTTTGCTTCCTCCTCCTCTGACATACTCCACTACTCTTTCTCTTAAGTCCATACTCTATGTCATTTCTCTCTCCTACATTAACCTCTACTTCTTATTTGATTCTACTATAACCAAAAGTTTGTGCAGATCCCTACTGCTAGGTTAAAAGAAAGAATTAAGCAACTATGCGAAATCTACGGTATTCAATTCACTGAAACTGAAGAAAGTTACACGTCTAAGGCTAGTTTCTTGGACTCAGATCCAATCCCTGTCTACGGTGAAAAACCCGAATCGTAGAAACAATCTGGTAAGCGTGTAAAACGTGGCTTGTATTGCAGCGCTAGAAATATTTTGATTAATGCAGACTGCAATGGTGCTGCAAACATACTTAGAAAAGTAGCGGTAACACTAGGCTTTGACCTAAGTGGAATCAGTAGAGGCGCTTTGACTACGCCTCTGAAGTTCAATCTTTGGACTATTCAGGAATCTCAGTCGCGTTACTCGCTGAGAGTGTCAAAAAGCCTAGTTATCCTTGATGTGCCAATCTGTGATCTTAATCCAATTGCTGATCTGACGGATCTCACCCGTTGAGATATGAATCGATAGAACTTACCTAGCAATAAAGGAACTCATCTCGATCTACCGGATGATGGTTTGCTGTGACCCCGTAAGCACGCTGGACATTTTCGAGGGTTAAAACCTCAGTTGGAGTTCCTTCCGCCACCACCGTACCGTTAATCAACAACAGCCGATCATAATTCTGCAAACTCTCGCCCCATTCATGGCAACTGACTACAACAGTTTTCCCCGCCTGTTTCAATTCGCGGTAAATCTGCCAGATTAAAGCTTCTGTAGCTTTATCAATTCCGGTCATCGGTTCATCTAGTAGAAATACATCCGCTTCTTGGGCAAGGGCACGGGCTAAAAAAACGCGCTGCTGTTGCCCACCAGATAAAGACTTAATCGGACGATGGCGCAATTCATACATCCCGACCCGCTCTAAGGCATTGCGCACCCAAGAAGCTTGAGTCTTTTGTCCTCGTCCCCGCAAAAATCCCAGCCAGCCCATATGTTGCGTGCGAGCTAACATCACCACTTGCCATACCGTAATCGGATAGTCCCAATCCGTTTGGCTGCGTTGGGGTAAATATGCTACGGTTTGCCGCTGCTGATGCAAGGGGCGCTGCTGATATAAGGTCTTGCCCCGATGGACAGGCAGCAGATTCAGCATGGCTTTGAGTAAAGTACTTTTACCCGCACCATTGGGACCAATCAAGCCAATAATTTGCCCCCCCCACAGGTCAAAGGAAACATCATATAAAGCGGCGATATGGTGATACTGCACCGACAAATCTTGCACCTGCAATAAAGTCGGTAATTCGTCTTTGAGGTCGTGGGAATTGCTGAGGGTTGAGCGCATAATCAGGCTTAAACCACAATGATAATGGTTATCATTATAGGCAAAGTCCGGTGACATGGCGTTAATTATTCATGAAATTGTTGATGATATTTGTTTGTGATATTTATTTGCGATATTTACAGGATCATAATTTGGAGGCTCAGGTCTATTAGCCATTAAATTACTCCTAAATTACTCCCAAAACATCGAATCTAATAGCTTCATGCCACCACTGCGACGGGCTAAGCCGATGTGCAACACCACAAAACACAGTACTAAAGGAATACTCATAAAATGCACCACCCGCAACGGGGTCCAGCCGCCGAAGCTATCGACAATCCAATAGAACTGGGCGGGTTTGTACATGCCGATGCCTGTGAACAAAGCCAAAGCTAACACCGGCAAAATCAAGGTATACATCAACCGATGCCAAGCATAATTCCGCCGTTTGCTGTTACTACTTTTTGCCAATGCTTTGAGATCTTGACCAGACACATAACGCCGCCGCTGCCAAATCAGGGCATAGACTCCATACCATAGTAAATTCAGCGCAAAAAGCCACATCATGGCAAAATGCCAATGTCTGCCGCCAGCTAGCCACCCCCCCAACCCCACAAATAAGGGAAAATGGAATCCTGAACGCCCTCCAAAGACAGGATTAGCGTTATAAATTTGGAGTCCACTGGTGATCATGCAAAATAAACTGACCAAGTTAACCCAGTGAAAGATTTTGCTAGGAAGCGTCTGCCGAAAACCTTTAGGTTGCTTGGTTGAGTTAGGTGAATTAGGAAATGAATTAGTCGCTGATTCGGGGGCAGGGTTAGACATGGTGACTATGGGAAATTAGCTGTTTAGTAGGCTGTTTAGTAGTTAGTTTAGGACAAGTCTTTGGTAATCATGACCACAGTGAAAAGAGATTAATTTTTATCAAGTATTTATACCTATGGTGCAATCATCAGAGAAAACCGTTTTACAATTAGGGAACATAGGGAAATGACCCATAGATTTACTCCATGCATCTTTTTAGGCAGCACGGCTGAGAATTAAAAATCTACGGACTAGTCTATCGATTCAAAATCTCAATTCATCTCCCTGTTATTTGCACTCGTCCCATATTCATATTCCATTGGGAGAGGATTTTATGCATAACAAATATTGGCGAACATTAAGCCTGTGTGCCTTATCTCTAGGCTGGCTGAACTGGGGACTACCGACTTTTGCTAATAGTTCATTTGCTAATAGTTCATTCGGTGATAATTCATTTTCTGCAACAGAACGACTCCATCAGAACACTGCTCCTATCGTAGCGGTTCTACCAACGAAGCAAGTATTCAGTCGTGCATTGCAGTTTTTGCAATCAGCAGATAGAAAAGTACAAAATCAAAACTGGCAAGGGGCGTTGACTGATGTTAATCAGTCTCTATTGATTCTAAAACCCTACAGTTCTAATGATCCAAATTATGCTGATTTCATGTCGAAAATCTATTTTCAAAGAGGCTTGATTTATGAAATTGGCTTTGACAACCACTCTCAAGCAATTACTGATTTTGATCTAGCAATTGCTTTAACTCCTCGTAAAACCAGTGAGATGTATTATTCTCGTGCATTAGTCTATGTAGCGTTGAAAAGCTATCAAAATGCCGTTAATGACCTCGATCAAGCAATTAGAATCAACCCTCAATATGCTAACGCTTACAAGCAGCGCGGGGGAGGTCATTACTTTTTGGGCAATATATCCCAAGCAAGAACAGACTTTGCTACAGCTTTGAATTTATACAGACAACAGGGCAACCAGAGTGAAGTGAACAGAATGCAGCGGCTATTGCAGCTTGTCAACAATTAAATTAATTAGATTTAGATTCGTAACTAGATCAAGACACCACCAATCACGCTAATTCTGGCTGTTAATAACACAGCAAGCACACTGAAGAATGATTTGCCAGTGTGCTTGTCTTGTGGTTTTAAGTTTGAAAAATTTATGGCAGATCCGTGACTCGAACACGGGACCTACGGATTATGAGACCGTCGCTCTAGCCTGCTGAGCTAATCTGCCTTGCTTTCGTCATTATAACCATATTTTGCCGTTATTACACAAATTCACTGGAAATAATTTTGTTTTGCACTGAAATCTGCCTTAGGGCTGATATCGGCACCAGACACCTCTGTGATCGAAACAAATTCAACCAATAAATTCGTTTATCAAAAATAAAAATTGCCATCTAGGATTCTTAAGATTTTATCCATAAATTTTCACCATAAATAAATCAAAAACCCATAGACTAAATCCTATTATTTGGTAATATGGGCATAGATAAAACTCTATACCTTGTGATTTATGGGTAACCGCCTCTCCGACTCTCAACTAGCTAGCCAGATTACCCTGCACCAACTACAGGTTTTTGAGGTGG